>JANMDE010000430.1:0-14360 GCA_031376105.1 Variovorax sp.
CAATAAGCTGATGAAAGAAAAGTATGGCGTGGATTCGATGCCCGAGACGGCGGAGAACGTGGCCACCGAATACAAAATTGAGCGCCAGGCGCAAGACCGGATGGCGTTGGCGAGTCAGATGAAGGCGGTGGCTGCGCAAAAGGCGGGCTACTTTGATGCTGAAATTACGCCTGTCACGATTCCTCAAAAGAAGGGTGATGCGATCATCGTCAGCCAAGACGAGCATCCGCGTGAGACTACGATGGAAGCGCTGGCCAAGCTCAAAGGCGTTGTCAAACCCGATGGCACAGTGACCGCAGGCAACGCCAGCGGCGTGAACGATGGTGCCTGCGCTTTGCTGCTGGCTGATGAGAAAACAGCTGCGAAATACGGCCTCACGCTCAAAGCTCGCGTCGTCGGCATGGCTACAGCAGGCGTGCCGCCGCGCATCATGGGCATCGGCCCTGCGCCTGCAACGCGCAAGGTCTTGCAGCTGACGGGGTTGACGCTCGATCAAATGGATGTGATTGAGTTGAACGAAGCCTTTGCTGCGCAAGGCTTAGCCGTGCTGCGTGATCTCGGCTTGAAGGATGACGACGCAATAGTGAACCCCAACGGCGGCGCGATTGCGCTCGGCCATCCGCTGGGCGCATCAGGTGCGCGACTCGCTACCACTGCCGTAAATCAATTACACAACATCAAGGGCCGCTACGCGCTTTGCACCATGTGCATTGGCGTGGGGCAGGGGATTGCGGTTATTCTCGAAAGAGTGTGAAGCGCGGGCTTGAAAAGCCTGCATTCTTAGTTTTTTCAGATCACGCAGGACAGAGACCACCATGAAATCACGTGCCGCAGTCGCCTTTGAGGCGGGTAAACCTTTGCAAATTGTTGAAATCGATGTGGAGCCTCCGCGTGCGGGCGAAGTGCTCGTCAAAATCACGCATTCTGGCGTGTGCCATACCGATGCATTTACCCTCTCGGGTGATGATCCCGAGGGTATCTTCCCGGCCGTGCTCGGCCACGAGGGCGCGGGCATCGTGGTGCAGGTGGGTGAGGGCGTGAGCAGCCTCAAGCCAGGCGATCATGTGATCCCGCTGTACACCGCTGAATGCCGTGAATGCAAATTTTGCAAATCAGGCAAGACCAATCTTTGCCAAAAAGTGCGTGCCACGCAAGGCAAGGGCTTGATGCCCGATGGTACAAGCCGGTTTTCATACCAAGGCAAGCCGATTTATCACTACATGGGTTGCTCTACCTTCAGCGAATACACGGTGGTGAACGAAATTTCTCTGGCCAAGATTCATCACGCTGCTGATCCTGAAAAGGTGTGCTTGCTCGGCTGCGGCGTGACCACGGGATTGGGTGCGGTACACAACACAGCCAAAGTTCAGCCGGGCGATACGGTGGCTGTGTTTGGCTTGGGCGGCATTGGCTTGGCTGTGGTGCAGGGTGCCAGGCAGGCCAAGGCGGGGCGCATCATTGCCATTGATACCAATCCCAGCAAGTTTGACTTGGCACGGCATTTCGGTGCAACCGATTGCCTCAACCCCAAAGACCACATCAAACCGATACAAGAAGTGATCGTGGAGATGACCGATGGCGGTGTGGATTTTTCATTCGAATGCATTGGCAATGTGCATGTGATGCGCGCGGCATTAGAGTGTTGCCACAAGGGATGGGGCGAGAGCATCATCATTGGTGTGGCCGGAGCTGGGCAAGAAATTACGACGCGACCTTTCCAACTCGTGACGGGGCGTGTTTGGCGCGGTTCTGCTTTTGGCGGTGTGAAAGGGCGCACGCAATTGCCCGGTATGGTGGAGCAAGCGATGAACGGCGAGATTGAGCTTGACCCATTTGTGACGCACACCATGCCCTTGGCGCAAATCAACGAAGCTTTTGATTTGATGCACGAAGGCAAATCAATTCGCACGGTGATTCACTTCTGATCATGGGTGACTCTTTTCGTCTGCTCAGTGCGCATGCCAGCTTTGGCGGCACGCAATCTTTTTATGAACATGATTCTGCGCAAATTGGTTTGCCCATGCGCTTCGCTGTTTATTTGCCGCCAGCAGCTGCCCACGGCGCTGTGCCGGCCGTGATGTATTTGGCGGGGTTGACCTGCAATGAAGAAACGTTCCCCATGAAAGCCGGTGCGCAGCGCGTGGCCTCGGAGCTGGGCTTGGCCTTGATCGCGCCTGATACCAGCCCGAGAAACACACAGGCGGCAGGGCAGGCTGACAGTTGGGATTTTGGCGTGGCCGCTGGCTTCTACCTTGATGCGACTGAGCAACCTTGGAGCGATCACTGGCGCATGGAGAGCTATCTTATGAAAGAGCTGTTGGTGGTGATGGGCCAGCAGTTGCCCATTGATACCCAGCGCGTGGGGCTGATGGGGCATTCCATGGGCGGACACGGCGCATTGACGCTGGCGTTGCGGCATGAAGGCATCTTCAAGTCGCTTTCTGCGCTCGCGCCGATTTGCGCTCCCACGCAATGCCCTTGGGGGCGCAAAGCTCTCGCAGGCTATTTGGGGAATGACGAAAAATCATGGGCGCAGCACGATGCCGCAGCGCTGATGCTCTCTCGTGGCAAGGCTTTGTTGCCGCACCCTATTTTGATAGATCAAGGTTTGGTCGATAAATTTTTGAACGAGCAATTGCACCCCCATCTGTTTGAAGCCGCTTGCCAGCAAGTCGATCAAGCCTTGGAGTTAAATCGCCAAGAGGGCTATGACCATGGTTATTACTTTGTTGCGAGCTTCATTGAGCGGCATTTGCGGCATCACGCCAAATCGCTGTGTTCGATCTGAAGCTTGACTTTTCAAACTGACCACCATGCAACCTGTTCTGAGCCAATTCGCTGTTCGCGTTGATGAGATCCGAAAACCGCGTGCGCAGCTCAAAGGGCGACAGGTGTTGCCGCAGGCGCGGGATGAAGTGCATGCTTTGATGCAAAAGGTCTGGGCGGGCACGCAAGAGCAGCCGTTTCGTCGGGATTTGTTGATTGAATATTTACATGCTTTGAACGACGCGTTTGGTGCAGTGTATGAAAGGCATATTGCCGCACTGGCTGAGCTCATGAAGCTGTCGCAAGCGGAAGTGTTTGAGGTGGCGAGCTTTTATCATCACTTTGAAATTTTGCGCGATGGACAGGCTGCACCGCGTTTGCGCATTCGGGTGTGCAATGGACTGAGCTGTGAGATGGCGGGCGCGCAAGAGCTGTTGGCCAAGCTACCTGCGCTGCTGCAAGCAGATGTGAAAGTCGAACCTGTGCCTTGCATTGGGCGCTGTGAGCAAGCGCCTGCGGTGGCTGTGGGGCAGCGTAACTTGGGGAACGCTTCTAGCGCTGTGATAAAGCAGTTTTTAGAAGAAAAAAAGCATGTAGCCTCCATAGAATATGCACGAGGCGCTACTGATTTTATAGCATCTGATCAATATAAAGAGGCGGGTGGCTACGCGCTGCTGCGCGCTTTGGCCGATGGCTCGTGCAGCAGCGAGAGCGTTATCTCCGCGCTAGAGCATGCAGGTTTGCGTGGTTTGGGTGGCGCGGGTTTCCCGGCGGGGCGCAAGTGGCGCATCGTGCGCGATCAGCCAAGCCCGAGGTTGATGGCAGTGAACATTGACGAAGGCGAGCCGGGCACGTTCAAAGATCGTTGGTATCTGGAGCGGGATCCACATCGGTTTTTAGAAGGCATGTTGATTGCGGCGCAAGTGGTGGGCATCGATGCGATTTATATTTATCTGCGCGATGAATACCATGAGCTGCGAGGCATGCTGAGCGCAGAAATTGCCAAGCTGGAAGCCAACCCACCTTGCAAGCTGCCTAGGATCGAGTTGCGGCGCGGCGCGGGGGCGTATATCTGCGGCGAAGAGTCGGCAATGATTGAAAGCATTGAAGGCAAACGAGGGGAGCCGCGCATGAGACCGCCGTATATTGCGCAGGTGGGTTTGTTTGGCCGCCCGACGTTGGAGCACAATTTTGAAACGCTGTATTGGGTGCGGGAGATTGTGGAAAAGGGCGGTGAATGGTTTGCCTCGCATGGGCGAAATAGCCGTAAAGGGCTGCGCAGTTTTAGCGTGAGCGGGCGCGTGAAGCAGCCGGGCGTGAAGCTTGCGCCAGCGGGTATCAGCGTGCGCGAGTTGATTGCTGAGTATTGCGGCGGGATGGCGGATGGGCATGAGTTATATGCCTACTTGCCCGGTGGCGCGAGTGGCGGTATCTTGCCTGTAACGCTTGCCAATGTGCCGCTTGATTTTGATACCTTGCAGCCCTTTGGTTGCTTCATCGGCAGTGCGGCGGTGATTGTGCTGAGCCAGCATGACACGGCGCGCAATGCAGCGCTGAATATGATGAAATTCTTTGCGCATGAGAGTTGCGGGCAATGCACGCCCTGCCGCGTGGGCACAGAAAAATCCGCCAAGCTGATGGAAGCGAAGGTGTGGGATCAAGCCACGCTGAATGATCTGAGCACGGTGATGGTAGACGCCAGTATTTGCGGCTTGGGGCAGGCCGCGCCGAACCCGATGCTGAGCGTGATCAAGTACTTTCCGAATGAGGTAAGCGTATGAGCGCGCGGGACGTGATCAGCTTTGAGCTGGATGGCAAAGCCGTTCAAGCACTACCCGGCGAGAGCATTTTGCAAGTGGCCAAGCGCAGCAGTGTAGAGATTCCTCATCTGTGCTTCAAAGAGGGCATGCGCGCCGATGGCAATTGCCGCGCTTGTGTGGTGGAGATTGATGGCGAGCGCGTGCTCGCGCCGAGCTGCTGCCGCGCGCCTGTGGAAGGCATGAAGGTGAAGGCGAGCAGTGAGCGCGCTATGAAGAGCCAAAAGATGGTGCTGGAGATGCTGATGGCGGATTTGCCGGAGCAAGGCTACAAATGGCATGAGGATGATGCCAGCCTGCCGCATGGTGAGCTGAGCTTGTGGGCGGATAAGGCTCAAGTCAAGGTACGCCCCGAGCTCAAAGCACTGCGGCGCGAGCAGCCTAAGGCCGATCTTTCTCACCCCGCGATGGCTGTGAATTTAGATGCCTGCATTCAATGCACCCGCTGCGTGCGCGCTTGCCGCGAGGTGCAGGTCAACGACGTGATTGGCTATGCGCAGCGTGGCAGCCAATCGAGCATTGTGTTTGATCAGTTTGACAGCATGGGCGAGAGCAGTTGCGTGGCTTGCGGCGAATGCGTGCAGGCTTGCCCGACGGGGGCACTGATGCCTAAGACGCAAGTGGGCTCGCAAAAGGTCGATAAGAAAATTGATTCGGTGTGTCCATATTGCGGCGTGGGATGCCTCATCACTTACAACGTGAAGAACGACAAAATCGTCAGCGTCGAAGGCCGCAAAGGCCCGGCGAACGATTCACGGCTTTGCGTGAAGGGGCGCTTTGGGTTTGATTATGTGCACCATGATGGGCGCTTGACGCAGCCCTTGATTCGTAAGGCTGGTGTACCGAAAAGCATCTTGCCGCGTGATGCGGATTGGCGCGAAGTGTTTCGTGAATCAACTTGGGAAGAGGCTTTGGATTTAGCTGGTGGCAAGCTAAAAGATTTGCGCGATCAACATGGCGCAAAGTCTTTAGCTGGTTTTGGTAGCGCCAAAGGAAGCAACGAAGAAGCCTATCTCTTCCAAAAGCTTGTGCGCACAGGCTTTGGCAGCAATAACGTAGATCACTGCACGCGCTTGTGTCATGCCTCATCGGTTGCCGCGCTGCTTGAGGGCGTAGGCTCAGGCGCGGTGAGTAATCAGGTGAACGATGTGGCGCACAGCGAGGTGATTCTGATCATTGGCTCGAATCCTACGTCTAATCATCCTGTTGCTGCCACATGGATGAAGAATGCCGCGCAACAAGGAAGCAAGATCATCCTCGCCGATCCGCGTCGCACCGATATGGCTCGCCATGCATGGAAGAGCCTGCAGTTCAAGCCCGATACCGATGTGTTGCTGCTCAATGCGATGCTCTACACCATCATAGAAAAAGAGCTGACAGCCCCTGAATTCATTGAGCAGCGTGCTACTAATTTTGAAGCATTGAAGGCGCAAGTGGCAAATTTTTCACCAGAAGCTGTAGAACATGCCTGCGGTATTGATGCGGCCACGATCCGCGAAGTGGCGACAGCATTTGCCACCGCCAAAAGCGCCATGATTCTTTGGGGTATGGGCGTGAGCCAACATGTGCATGGCACTGATAATGCGCGTTGCTTGATTGCGCTGGCCACAATCACTGGGCAGATTGGCAGGCCGGGCACAGGCTTGCATCCCTTGCGTGGGCAAAACAATGTGCAAGGCGCGAGTGACGCGGGCTTGATCCCGATGATGCTGCCCAATTACCAGCGTGTGGACAATATAGAGGCGCACGCTTGGTTTGAAAATTTTTGGGGCGCGTTGCTCGACAGCAAGCCCGGCTACACCGTCGTCGAGATCATGCACAAGGTGTTAGCAGATGAGAGGGATCCGCACAAGATTCGCGGTATGTACATCATGGGCGAGAACCCCGCGATGAGTGACCCGGATTTAGCGCACGCTCGCCATGCGTTGGAAAGCTTGGAGCATTTGGTTGTGCAAGATATTTTTATGACCGAGACGGCTTGGCTCGCTGATGTGGTGCTGCCTGCGAGCGCGTGGCCAGAAAAGACAGGCACCGTGAGCAATACCGACCGCATGGTGCAACTGGGTCGCCAAGCATTGCCATTGCCCGGCAATGCAAAGCAAGATCTGTGGATCATTCAGCAGTTGGCTAAGCGCCTTGGTCTGAATTGGCATTACGAAGGCGAGAACGATGAAGCACAAGGCAGCGGTGCAGCCGCGGTGTATGAAGAAATGCGCCAAGCCATGCATGCCTCGATTGCCGGTATCAGTTGGGCGCGGCTCGAAAAAGAAGGCTCAGTCACTTACCCATGCCTCAGCGCAGACGATCCCGGTCAGCCCATCGTCTTCCAAAGCAATGTGCCCACGCCAGATGGCCGCATCCAGCTTGTGCCCGCAGGTTTCACGTCTGCCAATGAATCGCCGGATGGCAATTACCCCTACGTGCTTATCACAGGCCGCCAGTTAGAGCACTGGCACACCGGCGCCATGACGCGCCGCGCAAGCGTGCTTGACGCGCTCGAACCCGAGGCTACTGTGTCCATGAACAGTGGCTTAGCAAGAGAGCTCAAGGCTCAAGCGGGTGAGATGATTGAGGTGGCTTCGCGCCGGGGAGCCGTGCGCCTTCAAGTGCGCATCGATGAAGGCACACCGCATAAAACGGTGTTTATTCCCTTCGCCTACTCGGAAGCAGCGGCCAATATGTTGACCAATGCTGCTCTTGATCCGTTCGGAAAAATCCCCGAATTTAAGTACTGCGCAGTATCACTGAGTCTGTTGGCGTAGGCCCGGTAGGCCAATTAACCGCCTTTTTTCGGGCGCTTGCCAGCGTTTTTCTTATTGCGTGTCGAGCTACCGCGTTCCAAGCTGACTTTTTGGCCACGGCTTACGGGCATAGAAACACCGTTGGGCAAAATAGGTTTAGGGCTGCGTTTGCGGTCTGCTTCGGTTCTGATTTTGTCGGCCATGAGAAATTCCAGTCAAAAAATAGTTCAACCCCTGATTAGGCCACAAAGCAAGGCGCATTTCGCGAGCTCGTATGACTAAACATCAGCAAAACTAAGCTAGGCGTGAAGCAGCGACAGTAAAACGTGCTTCAACCCGTGATTCTCAGCGCCTTATTCACCCGCACTGTCCGTGCCAAAGTTCTCAGCACGGTCTCTAGATGGGCGGTGTCGCGCACATCAAGGACAAAGCGTAGATCAGCAGTGGGTGCGCCTACTTCGCTGTCGCGGCCTAAATCGACGCTCTTGATGTCGGCTTCAGCAGAAGCCATGGCCGCTGCGACTTTGGCGAGGACGCCTTTGCCACTTTGTACAGTGACGATCACGGTGGTGGAAAATGCGCGCAGGGGTTCGTCGCTCCACTCCACAGAGATGAAGCGCTCTTTGTCTTTTTGCATGAGCTTGGCCGCGACGCTGCAAGAGTCGGTATGCACTTGAAGGCCTTCGCCGCGACCCAAATAACCTGTGATCACATCGCCAGGGATGGGTTGGCAGCAGTTGGCGTATTGGACCGTACCACCATCGCGACCATCGAGCACGATGGCACCCTGTGAGATCTGTTCGTGCGCGGTGAAGCGTTCTTTGCTCATGAGCAGAGGGTCAGGTTTTTGGCCCGCAGCGGCCAGAAGGGTGACCAAGCGCTTGGCCACGATGGAAGCCACGCGCTTGCCCATGCCGATGTCGGCCAACATCTCGCCACGGGTTTTGTTGCCAGAGAAGCGCAGCAGTTTGTCCCAGAGCGGGTTGTTGGCTTCTTCATGCCCGGGTAATTCTGGAATACCTTCAGAGCGCAGGGCTTGTTGAAGCAATTTTTCACCCAAATCTTGCGATTCGTATTGGGAAAGCGTCTTCAAATGATGGCGAATTTTGCTCCGTGCGCGGGCTGTGCGGACAAAGCCCAGCCAGGCTGGGTTGGGTTTGGAAAACGGCGCAGTGATCACTTCAATCACATCGCCATTTTTGAGTTCGGTGCGCAGCGGCACTTGTTCGCCATTGACTTTGGCGCCCATCGTGTGGTCGCCCACATCGGTGTGAACCGCGTAAGCAAAATCAACAATGGTTGCGCCACGCGGCATGGCCATGATGGAGCTTTTCGGCGTAAACACATACACGGCATCTGGGAAAAGATCGATCTTCACATGCTCCCAAAAATCGGTGGCATCACGGTTTTCGTTGTGAATATCAAGCAAAGATTTGAGCCACTGTGTACCCAAGCGGTCAGCCTGCGCAGCCGCAGTGGGCTCGTCTACGCCGTCTAGTGCTTGCTGCTCACCGTGTGATTTGTAGAGCCAATGCGCAGCCACGCCGCTCTCTGCCACCACATGCATTGACTCGGTGCGCATCTGGAACTCAACGTTCACGCCACTGGGACCCACCACCGTGGTGTGCAGCGATTGGTAGCCGTTGATCTTCGGTATGGCGATATGGTCTTTGAACTTGCCGGGCACGGGCTTGTAAAGCTGATGCAACACGCCGAGCGCCGTGTAGCAATCGGTGATGCTCGGCACGATCAGGCGGAAACCATAAATATCCGTCACTTGCGCAAAGCTGAGGTGCTTACTGTCCATCTTTCTATAAACAGAAAACAAGGTTTTTTCCCGACCTGAAATTGTGACAGGGAGCGTCGCATTCTCAAAGCTTGCTTCAATATCGCGCTGGACTTTTTGGATGAGATCACGGCGGCGGCTACGGGCTTTTTGAACGGCACGAGAGAGCGTGGCATAGCGCCAAGGGTGCATGTGGCGAAAAGACAGATCTTGCAGTTCGCGGTAGGTTTGGTTGAGGCCAAGGCGATGGGCAATGGGCGCGTAGATTTCCAGCGTTTCTCGGGAGATGCGCGGCCACTTGTCCCTCGGCATATCGTCCATGGTGCGCATGTTGTGGCTGCGGTCAGCCAGCTTGATGAGGATGACGCGCACATCGCGCGCCATCGCTAGCAGCATTTTGCGGAACGATTCTGCTTGATTTTCCTCGCGGGTGTTGAATTCGAGCCGGTCTAATTTGGTGAGACCATCCACCAACTCAGCTACGGCGGAACCAAATTTCTCAATGATCTCGGGTTTGCTGATACCGCAGTCTTCGAGCGTGTCATGCATCAGCGCAGCCATGAGAGCTTGCGCGTCGAGCTTCCATTCGGCGCACAGCGATGCCACGGAGATCGGGTGGGTGATGTAAGGCTCGCCGTTACCGCGCATTTGGCCTAAATGCGCTTCATCGGCAAAGCGATAGGCACGGCGGATGTTGTCGATGTCTTCCAAGCTCAAATAATCGAGTTTGGCCATCAGCGCAGCAAAGCTGGCCGCTGCGGCGTTGGCAGCCTCAGCGGATAATTTGGGGCTTTTGGCTTGCGCCTTGAGCCGAACAGGTTTCATGACTGCACTCATCTTGCCCACATGGTAGCAAGACTAGGAAAAACCATAAAAAAAAGCGCCGGATTAGGCGCTTTTTTGTGAAATACAGTGGTTTTGGCGCTCAGATTGGCACCTTCTTGAGCATTTCGACACCAATTTTGCCAGCGGCGATCTCGCGCAGGGCAGTCACGCAGGGTTTATTTTTACTTTCAATTTTGGGCGTGTGACCTTGGCTGAGCATGCGAGCGCGGTAGGTGGCCGAGAGCACGAGCTCAAAGCGATTGGGAATTTGCTTGAGGCAGTCTTCAACAGTGATACGGGCCATGGGTTACTCCAAAAGGGGCTGTTAAAAAGCGTGTGGCATTAAAAGCACAAGGCTTTCAATGAATGTTAAGGGCGATGAAGGTGGCTGCTTTGGATCGGCGCTGGGCTGCAAATTTCAGCCTTTGCGCGGAAACGATCACTTTCAGATCGAACAAAGCTCGCTCAAATATCTCGTTGATTATAACGAAATCGAAATTCCGGGCTTGTGCGATCTCTTCTCGGGCATTTTGCATGCGCAGCTCAATACTGTCGGGTGTGTCTTCGCCTCGGCGGTCAATGCGTCCACGCAGCTCATCCAAGCTGGGCGGTAAGATGAAAATCAGCACAGCTTCTGGAAAAAGTTTTTTGATTTGGTAAGCACCCTGGAAATCAATTTCCAAGATCACGTCCTCCCCTTTGGCCAAGCGCGATTCAATCGCCATGCGCGAAGTGCCGTAGCGCTTACCATGCACGTTGGCCCATTCGAAGAAGGCATCTTGCGCGATCAGGGCATCAAATTCAGCATCGCTGACGAAATAGTATTCGCGGCCATGTTTTTCTTGCCCACGCGCAATGCGGGTGGTGTGCGAGGTGCTGGGGAAAATATGGGAATCAAGTTCCATCAGCGCTTTGATGAGGCTGGATTTGCCAGCGCCGCTGGGCGCTGCGACCACATAGAGATTGCCTGGGAATTGCATCGCAGTATTTTACGTGGTTTTCAAAGGTATTTCGAGGAAAATTTTAAAGGATTTAGGCAGTTCGCCCTTATTGAATCTGTATAGTTAGCTCATCTTTTGATAGCATTGAATGCGAGGCCTTATTATTTTTCTATTCAATATTTTGCACTTGCTCACGCATTTGCTCGATCAGCACCTTCATGTCCACGCTGATGCGCGAGAGCTCTAAGGTGGAAGATTTGCTGCCCAGTGTGTTGGCCTCGCGGTGCAACTCTTGGATGACGAAATCCAGGCGTTTGCCCAGTTCGGCGGGCTTTTCGGTGGTTTTGGACTTGGCGGGGCGCTGGATGGGGGCTGCCAGCAGGCTGTCAATTTCATCCAGATGGGCGATCAGGCGCGTTAGCTCCTCGGCTACATCAATGCGGATGGCAAAGGCTGCAGCTTCAGTCAGCGCGCGTTCTTGCGCGGCTGTGGCAGAAAGCTGGCTGCTGTTGCCGCTTATGCTTCCTGCTTGGTTCAAAGCCTCGGTAAACCGCTCCACAAAGCGCTGCTGCTGCGCCGCCACCAGCGTGGGCACGAGGGGCTGGGCGGTTTGTACCAATTGGCGCAGCTGCTGGGTGTGACCCCGCAGCATGGTTGCTAGGCGCGCGCCCTCGCGTTCGCGCGCAGCCATGAATTCTTGCAGCACTTTTTGCGCCAAGGCCAGCAGAGGCTTGGCAATATCAGCATCTGTCGCGCTTTGTACACCCGCGGCTGAGCTGCTGTAACTCGATTGCAGGCGCAGCACATCTGCCACGGACAGCGGCTGAGCTTGCGGTAGCCAAGCCAGCACCTGATCTTGGGTATGAGAGAGTTGCTGCAAGAGAGCCGCTGGCGGCGCAATCAGCGCCGGGCCGCTGCCTGCTTCTTGCGTCACATACGCGCGCAGCTCGACTTTGCCGCGCTTGAGTTGGCTGGTAAGCAACTCGCGCAGCACACTTTCTTGCCCACGCAGCTCCTCGCCAAGTTTGAAGCTGAGATCCAAAAACCGGCTGTTAACCGAGCGCAACTCCAGCCCCATGCGGGGTTGAACAGCACCTTCTGGGGTGGTGGTGGGGGTGATTTGCAGGCTGGCGTAGCCTGTCATGCTGTAAACTGACATAGCTCCAATTATGTCTAAAGTTAAACCCGCCTCCCTGCCGCCAGATACCGTCATCGGCGGTTATCGCGTTGTCCGCAAGGTGTCGGCCGGTGGATTTGGCGTGGTGTACCTGTCGGTTGACAGCGAAGGCCAGCAGGTTGCGATCAAAGAATATTTGCCTTCCAGCTTGGCCACGCGAGCGCCTGGCGAGCTGCTGCCGCAGGTGCAGCCTGACAAATTATCACTCTATCGCTTAGGGCTCAAAAGCTTCTTTGAAGAAGGCCGCTCGCTGGCGCAAATCTCGCATCCATCGGTTGTTTCGGTGCTGAATTTCTTCCGTGAAAACGAAACCGTTTACATGGTGATGAATTATCTGGAAGGCGGTACCTTGCAAGATTTCATCATCACCGCACGAGAATTGAAAAAACAAAAAGTCTTCCGTGAATCCACGATCCGCAGCTTGTATGACGAGATTTTGCGTGGCTTGCGCATTGTGCATCAGCACAAAATGTTGCACCTTGACATCAAGCCGGCCAATATCTTCATCACTGACGATAACAAAGCCGTCTTGATTGACTTCGGCGCTGCTCGCGAGGTTTTGAGCAAAGAAGGCAACTTTATTCGTCCGATGTACACGCCCGGCTTTGCCGCGCCAGAAATGTATCGCCGCGATGCCAGCATGGGCCCGTGGACTGACATTTATGCGATTGGCGCGTGCATTTATGCCAGCATGCAGGGCTACCCGCCCAATGATGCGCCGCAACGCCTTGAGAAAGACCGCCTGTCGCTTGCTTTGTCCCGCTTGCGCGGTGTGTACTCAGACAACCTGATCGAAGTGGTGGAATGGTGCATGTCACTTGATCCACTCTCGCGCCCACAATCGGTGTTTGCTTTGCAAAAAGAGCTGTCGCAAGAAAGCGAGCGGCGCTACACGCGCCTGTCCGTGGGTGAAAAAATGCGCTTGCAATTTGACAACGTGGTGAGCGACACGAAAAAAGCGGTCGGTAAGGCCACTAAATTTGGTAACGTGAAATGAAAAGCGGCAAACCCATGAAGTTTTCGGTGTTTCAGGTGAGCCGCAAGGGTGGTCGAGAAAAGAACGAAGACCGCATGGGCTACAGCTACACGCGCGAATCCGTGATGTTTGCGTTGGCCGATGGCATGGGCGGGCATCCTGAAGGCGAAGTGGCTGCGCAATTGGCATTGCAAACGCTCTCTGCGCTGTTCCAAAAAGAAGCGCGCCCTTTGATTGCCAATGTGACTGAGTTTTTGGCCAATTCTTTGATGGCTGCGCATCATCAGATCATCCGCTATGCCAGCGAAAAAGGTATGCTGGATACGCCCCGCACTACCTTGGTTGCTGGCGTTGTCCAAGGCGGTGTTGCAACCTGGATTCATTGTGGTGACTCTCGCTTGTATTTCATCCGCGATGGCGAGATGGTGGTTCGCACGCGCGACCACTCCTATGTCGAGCAACATGCTGCAGGCATCATCAAAATGGAGCGCCTGAATCGTAACGTGTTGTTTACCTGTTTGGGCTCACCCACTAAGCCGGTGTATGACATTTCTGGCCCGCACAATTTGCAGCAAGGCGACCGCATCATGCTCTGCTCAGATGGCCTCTGGGGCAGCCTGAATGACAACGATATCGTCCACACCATGGCTGGTGGAGCGGTGGCCAGCACTGTGCCAGATGTCGTAGAAAAGGCTTTGCGTAATGGCGGCGAACACAGCGACAACGTGACCGTGATCGCGATGGAGTGGGAAACCCCCGATGCCTTCGAATCCACCCAAGGCATCTCAACCGACAGCATCAGCGACGGCGTGTTTGCCTCTACCATCCAAGCGGGCGTGCTCGATACGCTTGTCGACGATCTGGACGATGCCGCGATTGAGCGATCGATTGCCGAAATCAACGAAGCGATTCGCAAAACAGCGGCAAAATCAATCAAGCCTTGAAACTTTTTAATACCGGACGCACCTTCTGCGTCTTTTGCGTCCTCTTTTTTCTTAATCAACCATGACCTACCTACGTGCCGATAGCCGCGCTGCTGACCAATTGCGCCCCGTCAAGATCACTCGCAAATACACCATCCATGCTGAAGGCTCGGTGTTGATTGAGTTTGGCGACACCAAAGTGCTCTGCACTGCCAGCGTGGAAGAGCGTGTGCCGCCGCACAAAAAGGGCTCGGGCGAGGGCTGGGTCACAGCGGAATACGGCATGCTGCCGCGCGCCACACACGATCGCAGCTCGCGCGAAGCAGCCAAAGGCAAGCAAAGCGGCCGCACGCAGGAGATTCAGCGCCTGATTGGCCGCAGCTTGCGCGCAGTGTTTGATTTGAAAAA
>JANMDE010000464.1:0-5628 GCA_031376105.1 Variovorax sp.
TTGGCGCGCTGAGTGCGAATGCAATTCTTGCGCTCAACCAAGGTGCAAAAGTCGGTGGCTTTGCGCATGACACGGGCGAGGGCTCCATCAGCATCCATCATCGCCAGCATGGCGGTGATTTGATCTGGGAAATCGGTTCTGGCTACTTTGGTTGTCGCAATGATGACGGCAGTTTCAATGCTGAGAAATTTCAAGCCAATGCACGCGATTCGCAGGTCAAAATGATCGAACTCAAGCTCAGCCAAGGCGCTAAGCCAGGGCATGGCGGCCTGCTGCCGGGTTCTAAAGTAACCATTGAAATTGCACAGGCGCGTGGTGTGCAGGAAGGCGTGGATTGTGTATCTCCGGCTTCACACGGCGCGTTTTCTACGCCCCTAGAAATGATGGCATTCATCGCGCAATTGCGCGAACTCTCGGGGGGCAAGCCGGTGGGTTTTAAGCTGTGCATCGGGCATCCATGGGAGTGGTTTGCGATTGTCAAAGCCATGCTGGCTACCAACATCGTGCCCGATTTCATTGTGGTCGATGGCGCTGAGGGTGGCACAGGCGCGGCTCCTGTGGAGTTCACCGATCATGTGGGCGCGCCCTTGCAAGAAGGCTTGCTGCTTGTGCACAACACGCTCAAAGGAGCGGGGCTGCGTGATCGCGTGCGCATTGGCTGCGCAGGCAAAGTCGTCAGTGCGTTTGATATGGCGCGCATGATGGCGCTAGGCGCAGACTGGTGCAATTCGGCGCGCGGCTTCATGTTTGCTTTGGGCTGTATTCAAGCGCAAAGCTGCCACACGGGCCATTGCCCCACCGGCGTGACGACGCAAGATGCGCATCGCATGAAAGCACTGCATGTGCCCAGCAAGGCAGAGCGCGTGCATCATTTTCATGAACAAACCCTGCATGCTTTGCAGGAAATTGTGCAAGCAGCGGGCTTGCATCATCCCGGCGAGATCACCGCGCATCACATCGTGCGCCGCGTGAACGACAACGAAGTTCGTTTGTTGGCCAATCTTGTGCCGCAGGTGCTTGCGGGTAGCTTGCTGCGCGAGGACATCAGCGAAACGCACAATGTTTTTCGTATGTATTGGCCACGGTCCAGCGAACAGCAATTTGCACTGCTACCTACTCAGGCGGGGGGTTTTCTTCGCCGAAATTCAGAGGCTGCAAACCTGCCTCCATAGTTTTCAGGTGTTGACCCATACGATTAAGTAACCATTTTGCGTCTGTATCGTTTTCGTTGGGTACGGATGGCACAGCCAGCGGATCGTCCATCGGACCCGACGTAGAAATCGCGCGCACCAAATACAACGCATACATATCCCGCATCATCCAGTGATCGTTGTGCGGCAAAACTGCGCGTAGTTGATCTATCGTGTAGGGAGACCTTGCTAAGTGGTCCAGCAATAACGCGTGCCTTGGATAGAGAAGGGAGCTGCGCACATTCGGCAAGGCATGCAGATAAATTGGTTTTGTCAGATACCGCTTGGGTAAATCAGGCTCTCGGCAACGCATGGCGTAGAGCCACGAGAGCTCAGGCATCGAGCAATGCAAAAAATGATCAGGCATATAGTTGGCGCTTCGCGGACGTCGCTGCCAAGTTGCCTCCACCAAGTTCGAAGGTCGCGCACCGGGTCTGAGCATCACGACCTGCCGAGGCAGGTCAACCAGCGCATCTACGCGGCCTTGGTGCTCAAGATGGTAGGTGAATTGCGTGTCGAGCTTGTCGCGTCTCAGGGTCAACTCCAGCGCGAGTGTATAGAGATTGCGCAAGGGTCTGAGCACGGCCTCAAACTGGCGAAGCGTCGTAGGCACGCTAGCAGGCAGCTTCAAATCAAAAACCGGGTAACTCTTCACATCCACCCCCAGTTTTTTGAGATGAGCCGGATGGCTGATAGCAAAAGGCTGGGTGATGTCGCCGATTTGTACGCCTAGCGGTGCGTTGTGCAGGGTTTCAAACTGGGGCTCAGGAAAGCGTATTCCATCACCTCTACCGCCTACAGCGGTCGCACCATACACCAATAACGCATCGGACTCGCGAAAATCCGCGATCGACCACACTACTTGCCGCCCTAGCACGGTGCCGTTCTCGGCAAGTGCCTGCTTTGCATGATCTAGCAAGCACTGCCGCACCGCATTCTCAGCGACGGCATCAAAACCAATCAAGCCTAAGTAAAGCTGTGGAACGCGCATAGTTGTTCACGTACTATGAATCATGGATTAGCTGCATCGCTTGATGCTTGTTGATCATTGGATCGCGCGTGCTTGGCCTGGTGCATGGCCCAAGCGATTAAAAATAAGACAGGCACCCCCAAAAGTGCCGTGCCCACAAAGAAAGTGCTGTAACCCACAGCATTGACTATTTGACCAGAAAAGCCTGCCAAAAATTTGGGCAAAAGTAGCATGATAGAACTGAACAATGCATATTGCGTTGCCGAATACTGGATATTCGTCAAGCTTGATAGGTAGGCGATGAAAGCCGCCGAGGCGATGCCGCTGGAGAGATTGTCTGCAGAAATCACCCAAATCAGCGCATACACATTGGGCCCTTGGCTACCGAGCCAAGCAAAGAGCAGATTGCTCACAGCGCTCAGCACGGCACCCAGCATCAGCACACGCATCACGCCCAAGCGCATCGACAAAATACCGCCAACGAAAGCACCCACCAAAGTCATGATCACACCATACACTTTGGTCACACCAGCTACCTGATCTTTGGTGAAACCCATATCTACATAAAACGGATTGGCCATCACACCCATCACGATATCGCTGATGCGGTAGACAGAGATCAATGCGAGGATCAAGGCAGCCTGCCATTTATAACGCTTGAAGAAATCAGCAAAGGGCTCGATTAGCGTGATGAGTAGCCATTGCTGGAGGTTTTTCGCCTTTTGCTGCACCTGCGCAATCGGCTCGGGCGAGAGTAACACTGTCAAAATACCCACGCTCATTGAAGCCGCCATCCAAAGATAGGCTGTGCGCCACGCCAAGGGGTCGTAATTTGCTGCGTTAGATACTTCCGCCCGCGCCGCGATCCAAAGTACGCCCGCGCCCGCCCAAATCATGGCCAGGCGATAGCCGGTCTGATAGGCAGCCGCCAAAGCGGCTTGTCGGTCCGCGTCGGCAGACTCGATCCGATAAGCATCGAGTGCAATATCTTGCGTGGCTGAGCCAAAAGCCACCACCAGCGCGCACCACACCACAGGCATCAATGCCAGCTTCGGGTCGGAGACGGCCATGCCCACCAGCCCACCGATGATCGTCAGCTGCGACAACAACAGCCAAGATCGCCTGCGCCCCAGCCAGCGTGTCAGGAAAGGAATCGGCAGCCGATCCACCAGCGGCGCCCAGCACCACTTAAAGCCATAGGCTAGGCCCACCCAGGTCAAAAATCCAATTGTGGCGCGGTCAATGCCCGCCTCGCGCAGACGAAAACTCAGCGTGCCCAGCACCAAAAGCAAGGGTAACCCCGCTGAAAACCCCAGAGCGAGCATGCGCAGCGTGGGGAGCTCGAGATAGACTTTGAAGGCTTGAAGCCACCCTGGTTTTTCTGGCGAGGTTGGCGTTTGAGGGGATGCGTTCATGTACGCGATAATAAAGGCAACTGACGCCTCGACACTCATGACCACTCAAGCCGAACAAAAACTATCGCCAGCGAATCTTTTGAAGATATGTTGAATCGTATTGATAAGCCGTCGCCGATACAGGGCGCAGCTTTTTTTTGGGGAGCAGTGGTTTATCTGCCAGTGGGGATGGCCTATTTATCCGCCAGCGCTTTAATCCTTGCCGTACTGCTATGGGGCAACGCACAAGAGGGTGGCTACACGAATCGCTGGCATCAGGTGCGACACCACTTGCTTTTTTGGCCTTTGTGCTTCTTTATCGCATGGACGATATTGGTTTTGTTGTTGCAGCCGCGTTATGCTGAGACGACGGACAATCTGCTTCACATACTACGAATTGCCTTAACCATTGTGATTGTGCAGATGTTGCATGTCAAAGAGTTGCGCGCCGTATTGTTGGGTTGGGCGGTGGGCTCGATGATGGTACTGATCGTGATTTACTTAAATGTGCTTGTGCCGCTGCCGCATGTGATCGGTTTGCGGCATATATTGCAAATGCAAGGTAACAAGTCTATTTGTACTGCTGTTTTGCTTGCTATTTTTGCCAATTGTGCGCTGATCTATTCTTTAGGCAAATCAACGCATTATCTGGAGCGCTTCGGTGTCGTGATTGTTTTGCTGGTTTTGCCAGTTCTCATTTGGTGGTTGCCGTCGCGCACTTCCATTGTTTTGATGTTGGTAAGCATCGTGGTGGGCTTGATTCATTATCTACGGCGCAAACCTGCTTGGATGGCACTTGCGATGTTGATGGTGGTTTGCGTTGGGGTCGGCATATCGCAAGCCCCGCAATTGCAGCAAAGATTTGCCCAAGGCATCGGTGAATTCCAAGAGAGCCGTATCGCTCAAGATATCAACGATCAAAGCGCGCCCCATACAAGCTGGGGAACGCGATTCATGCTTTACACACAAACCCTCAATATGGTGTCTGAAAAACCATGGCTTGGTTGGGGTATCGGTAGCTGGAACGATCAATGGCGACAACGCACGCCAAGCAGTCTTCATGCAATGAATATGCCGCACAATGATTTTCTCTGGATGGGTGCCCAGACGGGCCTGCCCGGAATGCTGGCTTTGTTGGCGCTGATGCTGTCTCTTTTGCTCAGTGTCGCTTCTCTTCGCAGTCGCGCGGCAACGGCGAGTATCGTTGCTAGTACGGGGCTCATCGTCGCCATGACTTTCAACTCAGCATTGCGCGATGCGAAGATTGGCCTAGGGGTGCTTTTTGTTGTGGTTGCGATGAATGCCTATGCACTGGGGCAGGAGCGCGAACGACTCAAGCAAGCTTGAAGAGACCTAAAATTCTTCCCCAATGCCTGGCCACCAGCTTGGGCATAGGCAAAAGTAACCGCAAGGGAAAACTCAGTAACGCTAGTAGCATCGTTCGTTGGTGCAATTGATGCGCGATGGCGGCATCACGATGCTTTCGGGCAAATATAATTTTAGACTGCGCATGATGGTAGCCTCGCCCAAATTCGTTACGCAGAGGGTGCTTGCCACGCACCGAGCCGCGTGAGGCGTGTAACCAGAGAGTGTGCGGGATGACGATGATGCCGCGTTGCTTTTCAAATAGGCGCAAACACCAGTCCTCGTCTTCGTAATAGAGAAAAAAATCCTCATCGAAGAAACCCACCCCCTCACATTGAGCCAAGCACACAAGCAAAACAGCACCACTGACAAAACCAACCGAGCAAGGCGCATCTGCTGCGGCCCCTTTGCTGGGCCAGTAAGTGCTAGGCCAACGGTAGCTGATCTCTTTGCGTCCTTCTCGCCTCATCAGTTGAGGCGCAACGATGGCCGCATGCGAAAACTGCCGCGCAGATAGCAAGAGATCAAACGCCAGTTCAGCACTGAGCGCGCAATCAGGATTGAGCAGCAAGGCAAAGGGTGTTTTTACAAGCGCCAAAGCACGATTGTTGGCTGCTCCAAAACCTAGATTTTTTTCGTGCACCAGAACGTGTGCATGACGAACCCGATCCAGTGCTTCGCTTGCTGACCCATCCTCGCTGGCGTTGTC
>JANMDE010000465.1:0-8234 GCA_031376105.1 Variovorax sp.
CACCGCCATGCGTTGGCGGTTGCGTGGATCGCGGCCAATCGGGTGGCTCACCTGGCGTGGGCTCATGCCCTGCCAAGGGTAGTGTCCCATGGCCAAGTATTGGCGCTTGACCTCGCGCGCTGCAATCATTCGGATCAATGCATCCATGGCCTCGCGGGTGCGCGCCACCACCATCAGGCCCGAGGTATCCTTGTCCAACCGATGCACGATGCCCGCTCTGGGCAGCAAAGTGTGGCATGGATGGTGCGCAAGCAAGCCATTGAGCAGCGTGCCGCTCCAGTTGCCTGCTGCGGGATGGACGACCAAACCCGGCGTTTTGTTGATGATCATCAAATGCGCATCTTCATGCACGATCACAAGTTGCTCAGCCACGGCGGCGTCAGGATGAAAAGCTGTTTCTTGCGGCAGCGGGCGCTGGCGCACAATCAGTTGTTGCCCCGCTTTGATTCTGGCTGAGGCTTTGGTGGCGCTGCTGCCGCCAAGCAGCACGTCGCCGCTGTCAATCAGTTGCTGCAAAAAACTGCGCGAAGATTCGGGCAACAACTGTGCCAACACGCGGTCAAGCCGCTCGCCGTGGTGTTCATGGCTGACGACAAACGCATGCTCCTGCGTCAAATGGGCGGCCTCTGGGCTGGACACCAACCCATCGGGAAGACCCGTTTCGTCGGCGTCGTCTTCAATGGCCATGGCTAGCAGCGCTTGCGCGGTCTGGCCGCTCGATATAATCATTTCACACTTCGGGATTTATTCATGAGCTTCGGATTATCTGCTTATCGCGTCACACGCTTCGCCGCCGGCCGAACAAGCACTCTTCTTGCCTGCGCCAGCCTTGCCCTTTTGGCCTCTTGCGGCAGCACGGCCCCCACTGACCGTACCGAGGCTTGGAGCCCCAATAAGATTTACGCCGAGGCGATGGACGAATCCAAAGCTGGCGCTTATGACAAAGCCATTCCATTGTTTGAAAAACTCGAAGGCCGCGCTGCAGGCACGCCATTGGCTCAGCAAGCGCAATTAGAAAAAGCCTATGCCCACTTCAAGGCCAACGACCCTGCACAGGCGCTTGCCACACTCGACCGCTTCAAAAAACTGCATCCCGCCAGCGCGGGCATGGATTACGCGCTGTACCTGCAAGGTTTGGTCAACTTCAACGACAATCTTGGGATTTTTGGCTTCATCTCCAAGCAAGACCTGTCTGAGCGCGATCAAAATGCAGCCAAGGAATCTTTCGAGGCCTTCAAAGAACTGGCCAGCCGGTTTCCCGATTCGCGCTACGCCCCAGATGCTCGCTCGCGCATGACCTATATTGTCAACTCTTTGGCTCAATACGAAGTCCACGTCGCACGTTACTACTACACCCGCGATGCCTATGTTGCCGCCATCAACCGCGCGCAAACAGCGGTGACCGATTATCAAAACGTGCCTGCTGCTGAAGAAGCTCTCTACATCATGATGTTGAGCTACGACGCACTTGGCATGAACCAACTACGCGACGACACCAAGCGCGTGATGGAGAAAAATTTCCCGAAAAGCGAATATCTAGCACGCGGCTTCAAACCTAAAGATTCTCCTTGGTGGAAGGTTTGGTAAGTGACCACTCCCCCCAAGCAAAAAAGCGTCTGTTTTAAGGCGCTTTTTTTGGTTTGCAAGTCTGGATTCAAAGAATATACCGCGACAAATCCTCGTTTTGGCTCAATTCTGACAAACGATTATTCACATAGGCTGAATCAATTTTCACTGTCTGCCCATCGAGCTTGCTCGCACCGAAGCTCACTTCATCGAGCAGACGCTCCATCACAGTCGCCAAACGGCGTGCGCCGATGTTTTCAGTGCGTTCATTCACATCAAAGGCAATTTGCGCTACGCGCTGAATGGCATCTGCGCTGAAATCGAGCGTCACGTTTTCTGTGGCCAACAGCGCTTGGTATTGCTTGACCAATGAGGCATGCGTGCTTTGCAAGATCGCCTCGAAGTCTTGGACCGACAGCGAATCCAATTCGACCCGAATCGGAAAGCGACCTTGCAGCTCAGGAATCAAATCGCTTGGCTTGGCCAGATGAAATGCGCCACTAGCAATGAAGAGCACATGATCCGTTTTGATCGGGCCGTATTTGGTTGAGACTGTTGTACCCTCCACCAGCGGCAGCAAGTCACGCTGTACGCCCTGACGAGAAACTTCTGCACTGCTGGCATCGGAGCGCGAAACCACTTTGTCAATCTCGTCGATAAAAACGATACCGTTTTGCTCCAGATTGTTGAGCGCCTGTGTCTTGATCTCTTCTTCGTTCACCAGCTTGGACGCTTCCTCTTCTGTGAGCACTTTTAAGGCTTCAGCGATTTTGAGTTTGCGTGTTTTCTTTTTACCGCCGCCCATTTGACCAAACAGCCCCTTGAGCTGTTCGGTCATTTCTTCCATGCCTGCCGGCCCCATCACCTCCAACTGCGGGCGCGGTGCATCCACCTCAACCTCAATCTCTTTCTCGTCCAACTGGCCTTCGCGCAGTTTCTTGCGAAAAGCTTGCCGCGTGGCGTTCTCAGGTGTTTCCACGACGACGCCGGTGCCAAAGCCAATCGCGTTCTCTTGGCGCGGTGGCGGTAGCAAAATGTCGAGGACGCGATCTTCAGCCGCATCTTGCGCTCGCGTGCGCACTGCCAGGGTGGCGGCTTCGCGCGTCATCTTCATTGCCACATCGGCCAGATCGCGCACGATGCTGTCCACATCTTTGCCCACATAGCCTACTTCAGTGAATTTCGTGGCCTCTACCTTGATGAAAGGCGCGTCGGCTAATTTTGCGAGGCGCCGTGCAATTTCGGTCTTACCAACACCTGTGGGGCCAATCATCAAAATATTTTTAGGCGTGATCTCGCCGCGCAGCTTGGAATCCACCTGGCTGCGCCGCCAGCGGTTGCGCAAGGCAATGGCCACGGCGCGCTTGGCATCGTGCTGCCCGATGATGAAGCGATCCAGTTCGGAAACAATTTCTTGCGGGGTCATGGAAGACATATAAAAATTCTTATCAAAATAGGGATCTAGCCCTTATAAATTAGGCTTAATTTGCTATCAAATACATAGCTAGTCCAGCGTCTCAATCGTGTGGTGCATGTTCGTGTAGATACACAGCTCCCCGGCAATTTCCAAAGATTTCTTCACAATCTCAGGCGCGCTCAAGGATGTGTTGTCTAGCAAAGCCTTCGCGCTTGCTTGGGCATACGCTCCGCCAGAGCCAATCGCCACAATGCCGTGTTCTGGCTCCAAGACATCGCCATTGCCCGTGATGATCAGGGAAGCCTCATGATTGGCCACTGCCAACATAGCCTCCAAGCGGCGCAACACGCGATCCGTGCGCCAGTCTTTCGTCAGTTCAATCGCTGCACGCACAAGATGACCTTGGTGCTTTTCGAGTTTGCCTTCAAAGCGCTCAAACAGCGTGAACGCGTCCGCTGTAGCGCCTGCAAAACCTGCCAGCACGCGATCATGGTAGAGCTTGCGCACTTTTCGCGCCGTGCCCTTGACAACAATATTGCCTAGGGTGACCTGACCATCGCCACCAATCGCGACGCTCCAGCCCTTTTCCGTCTTGCGACGCACGCTAATAATCGTCGTTCCGTGAAACTGTTCCATGGCAAAAGTCCAAGTTGAGGCAGATGCCGCCTCTCAAAGCAGGCAGCTCGCCAGAGAAAAATCAATCGACGCGCGTGGTCACTTTGGCATGTTCGCTGATGCCAATCACATGGAAGAATGCTGCGACCAAACGATGGACATCGGTAAATTGCACAATACGGCCTTCGGATTGCCGCGCTGTCACCCAATTGAGCAAGCTGCCAGCCGCTGAGAAATCAACACGAATCAGCTTGGCGCAAGAGATGATCATCACATCAGCGCCCGTCAGGCGCGCTTCGAGCTTGTCAAGCACAGGCTTAGGCTCGCCCATGATCTGCCCAGACAGCTCTACCGAAGTCAGCTGCGCCGTCATGTAGGAAGAGGCTCCCCCCATGTCGGCTTGCATTTCCGAGACGATGGAATCATGCACCGCATCGCCAATGATGGTTTGACCCAAGCCCGTATTGCCATCTGCGTCCAGCAGTTTGAATTCGCAACGCGAACTCTCCCAAGAAGGCGGGGAGACTTCATAGGTCACACAAAAATCCAAGGCTGCAAGCTCAAACTCATCAGGCCGGTGTGCCATTCTCAAATAGGCCATGAGCAAATTCCAGCGATCCTGATTCACCGTCCGCACCCCCGATGGTGTCGCTTGCCGCAACACATCTTCAAATTTATGGGCGTTGGCGACGCGAAGCTGTATCGGTTGAGTCGCCCAAGATAACAACAATTTCGTCAAAGGAGCAACCACATTGTCGTCAATGGCTTGAATCGATGACCAATCCAAGATCCACGGCATTGGCGCTTTGGCCAGCGCTGCATTCAATGCCGCCAAGGTTTGAATACCAAAAACAGCGGGGCTCTTCCAATCGGCACGGCGATTCCCAACGGGTTGCTCGGGCTCCGCGCCTGCGATCTTGCTGACCATATCTGGAATGGAAAACCACATCGGCGAAGAGCGACTAAATTTCCCGGCGAAATCAATCGCTAAGCTTTCAAAACGGTCATATTGGCTCGTGGCGCGATACAGATCAAACAGCGTCAGCCAGGTTTCTTCATGCTCATGCCGCGAGCCGCGTACACCGACGGCTTCGAGCAAGCCTGCCTCGGCTCCGGCATCGTCGCCATTCGCAAAGCGAATGGAAGCTTCCTCAAGTTCAGGATCATGCTGAACATCATCCACTTCCAAAGCAAACATCTTAGAAGCGGAAAATCCGCTGGCTGCGCCAGACGCATCATAGGAGGCCGATAAACCGCCCAACAGAAGCGCCCCTTTGGCCGCTAAAGATGCGCCAGCAACGGGCGCAGGAGTGGCTGCCGCTTTGGTCGGCGCAATAGGAGCAAGAGGCGCACTGGGTGAGGTGGCAGCGGATCCCGAACGTGGCGGCGCAATGGGCGCTGCCGCCTGCTGCTGCGCTGTCGTGTTTGTTTTGGCAGCGGCAAAAGGAGAAAGTTTGATGGCCGGCTTGGCTGCGGGTGTGAATTCAGCGGTGAAATCGAGCGAAAGGTCCTCATTTTCAGCGGCAGGCTTTGACGCAGGAACCAGCGCAGGAGCGGAGGGAGCGCCTGCGGCTGGAACAGGACGCTTCAAAACCGGGATGTCTGGAAATTTGATTTGCTCAGTAGCGCCTGAAGCGGGAGAGCCTGAAGCGGGAGCAGCGAACGGCCTAGCCGGTGATAGGGTGGGACTCAATTTGGCCGCTGATTCCGCAGGCACCACCGCGGCAGCAGGGGGTGTAGACAACATATTCACGTCTGTTGTGAATTTCCCCGCACTACGTGCCAATCCGTTTTGCAAATCATCGGGTGCTGTACGCGCATAGGCCAAACTACTAGCAGCAGCAGCCGATTTTGCCGCGACGCTGGGTCCAGGCGGGCGCGATGGCATGTCAGAGGCCGAGAAATCAGAACTTGGATTGACCGTCGATGTGCCGCCCGCGGTGCCATGCTTGGTTTTCCACCACTGCATCGACATTTGCGCCTCAATTTCATCAATCTTCTTGAGAGTCATGGCCCGATCATCCGGGCGCGATGGCATGGAACTTTGAAAGAATGAGGGCCGCGCGCCGCCATCCGAAGCGGCTGCGCCAGTGGCTTCGCGCCTGCGCAGTTTGCGCAGCATGTCAAATTCACGCTTGCGCACAAAATCATTGCGGCGCTTGCGCTCAATCATTTCTTTGAGCGCTTGCTTGCTCAGTGCGCCATCTTTGGCTGAGCTCGGATCGTCCAGGTCATTCCACTGCGTGCCCGGGCTGCGCACGAACTTCACCATCTTGGAAAACAAGCCAGCGGGTGAGGTGTCGTCTTTTGCCATGGATCAGAGTTTGTAGCTCAAGTCTAGCTTGAATCAGTCGGACTGAGAAGTCATCCTAGTCAATCGCCAAACATCTTTTGCTTGAGTTCGCGGCGTTGCTGCGCTTCTAGCGACAGCGTTGCGGTGGGTCGGGCAATGAGCCGAGATACGCCGATGGGTTCGCCAGTCTCATCGCAATACCCATAGTCTTCCGCGTCGATACTCTGAATAGATTGCTCAATTTTCTTGAGCAATTTACGCTCGCGATCACGCGTACGCAGCTCAAGCGCATGCTCTTCTTCGATGGTGGCGCGGTCAGCGGGATCGGGCACGATTGAGGTGTCTTCACGCAAATGTTCGGTGGTAAGGCCGGCGTTGGACAAAATGCCATTTTTCAATGTGACGAGCTTCAAGCGGAAGAAAGCCAGTTGCTTGGCATTCATGTACTCGCCGTCGGGCATGGCAATCACTTCCTGATCCGTGAGCTGCTCTGCCGTTTTCGTTTTCCAGTTGCCTGCCAGCTTTGGGTCTTTTTTAACAATGAGTTGGGGCGGCGGGGCGAGAACGGGTGCGGACAAAGTGAAGCTGGCCTTGGCTGCGGTGTTGCCCCCGTGTGGAGACATATTGGCAGCGCTTGGCGAATAAGAGGGAACAACGCGGGAACCCGCTTTGGTGGGCTTGGGAGGCGGCGGGGGCGATGCCACCGGTTTGACGGGGGCTGGCGCAGCAACTGGCGCCGGTATTGCCGCAGTTTTGGCGGGCGCGATGGGTTTTGTCACAGGTTGGGGTGTGGGTTTGACGGCAGGTTTCGTGGCGGCTTTTGGAGCCACTTTCACAGGCGCTTTGCTAGGTGCTTTGGTAGGTGGCTTGGCGACTGGCTTGGCAACGGCTTTGACCGCTGTTTTTACAGGTGCTTTGACGGAAGACTTCGCTGGCGCTTTTGCCGGTGTTTTGGTTGGAGATTTGCTGGCGGCTTTCGCTGCAGCTTTTGGATTGACTTTGCTCACGGGCTTGCTGATCGCCTTCTTTGTGACAGGCTTGCCTTTGGGCTGGGCCACGGGCTTAGAGCTTCCTTTGACAGCCGGCTTGGCAACGCCCGCGCCCTTGGAGACGGGTTTGGACACCCCTTTGGGCGTCGGCTTTGACGTGGGCTTGGCTGGCGCTTTGGGCGCTGGTTTTTTGGCCGACGGCTTAGCCACTGGCTTCGCAGCCGACTTGGCTTTGACCACGGGCTTGGCGACTGTTTTGCTCACCACTTTGGACTTTTTGGCTGGGGCTTTCACGACTTGTCTCCTCGCGGTTGCAGCTTGCGCCTTGGAAGAGGCTGGTCTGCTTGTTGAATCATCCAGATTTATACCGCTGTTCTGGTGACCCACCGATGTGTCATCGGCGCGCGATTGTAGCGACTTACCCGGCTTAAATCCCATCATTTTGAAAAATACATCGATCACGCTAGCCTCCAAAGTCACAATTTATCAAAAAATCACGCATGCATGCCATGCATTCCTTGCCCGGCTATGCTCATACAAGGCATTGCTCTAGGCCCTGCAAAAAAATGTCTTTGGGCAAATCCAGCCCGATAAAAACCATTTTGCTCAGGCGATTCTCGGATTGTTCCCATTTCGGACCCAAATCTGAGCCCATGAGTTGGTGCACGCCTTGAAAAATCACCTTGCGCTCTGAGCCTTTCATGTGCAACACGCCTTTGTAGCGTAGCATGCGCGGGCCGTAGATATTGACAATCGCGCCTAAGAAATCTTCCAGCTTGGCAGGGTCAAACGCTTTTTCGGAGCGAAACACGAAACTCTTCACGTCATCGTCGTGATGATGGTGGTGACCATGACCTGCATGCTCGTGATTTTTATCGTTGGCATGCGAAGGATGGTCGCAATGCTCGCCGCCTGCGTGATCATGGTGCTCGTGCGCATGATCGTGGGTATCTTCTTTCAGGAAGTCAGGGTCAATGTCCAGCTTGGCATTCAAATTGAAGCCGCGCAAATCAAAGACCTCACTCAGCTTCACATCGCCAAAATGAACGGCACGCATCGGAGCACGGGGATTCATGTGCTTCAAGCGATGAATCAGGGCATCCAACTCTTCTTTAGCCACCAAATCGCTCTTGCTGACGAAGATTTGATCCGCAAAACCCACCTGACGCCGCGCTTCTTGGCGGTCATTGAGCTGATTCGCAGCATGCTTCGCATCGACCAAGGTGAGAATGGAGTCGAGCAGGTATTGTTCGGCAATTTCATCGTCCATGAAAAAGGTTTGCGCCACAGGCCCAGGGTCAGCCAGACCCGTGGTTTCAATCACCACGCGCTCAAAATCGAGCTCGCCTTTGCG
>JANMDE010000519.1:0-4695 GCA_031376105.1 Variovorax sp.
CCGACCTGGCCGTGGCCCCCAACGGAGACACGTCCATGCGCCGAATCCACGCCTTCCCAGCCCAACACTTTTACCCACTTGCCTTCTTCCAAATCTTTGTAATGCTCAAAGAAATGCGAAATGGTCTTCAGGCGCAGAGGGTTCATGTCTTCGGGTTTTTTCCACTGCGTGTACAGGCTGCATTTTTTGTCGATCGGCACGGCGAGCAATTTGCCGTCTTCGCCCGCTTCGTCTTCCATCTTCAAAATGCCAATCGCGCGGCACGTAATCACCACACCGGGGATCAAAGGCACCGGTGTGATAACGAGCACATCAACCGGGTCACCGTCGCCTGAGAGCGTTTTGGGGATGTAGCCATAGTTGGTGGGGTAATGCATCGCGGTGCTCATAAAGCGATCCACGAAAATCGCACCAGATTCTTTATCCACTTCGTACTTGATCGGGTCGGCATTCATCGGAATTTCGATGATCACGTTAAATTCATGGGGTGCATTTTTGCCGGGAGGCACGTGGTCGAGTGACATAGGGGTCTCTTTATAAAAACATGGGAGAAACGAAGCTGGTGTTAACCCTGATTTTACTGACTGGAAGCATGCAAAAACATGAATCTGTCAGGTTTTCAGGCTAAATTCCGTGAGTTGGCCAATTGTCTGTGTGTTCTATTGTGATGCAGATGAGGAAGCAACGCGGCGGGTGCAAGACCCAAGCGTCTTGCGCCCTCTACGTAAAACTAAATGGAGATTTTGATATGACAGGCAATACAGCACTGATCCTCGTGCTTCTTTGCGGTCTGGCCGCCGTGGTCTACGGCGTTTGGGCACGCAGTTGGATTCTTTCCCAAGACGCAGGCAATGCCCGCATGCAAGAAATTGCAGCGGCCATTCAAACTGGCGCAGCCGCTTATTTGGCGCGCCAATACAAAACCATCACCATCGTCGGCGTTGTGCTGGCGATTTTGATTGGCTTGTTCCTTGACGGCATGTCGGCGGTGGGCTTCGTAGTGGGCGCTCTGCTCTCGGGCGCTTGCGGCTTTATCGGCATGAATGTGTCTGTGCGGGCTAACGTGCGCACAGCTCAGGCTGCCACCAAAGGCATTGGCCCCGCGCTTGACGTTGCCTTCCGTGGCGGCGCCATCACCGGCATGCTGGTGGTGGGCTTAGGCTTATTGGGCGTGACGATTTTTTACTGGTTCCTCGTCGGCAACGGCGCAATGACTCCCGATAAAAACCTCGCTAAGTTGCTCAACCCGCTGATTGGCTTTGCGTTCGGTTCTTCTTTGATCTCGATCTTCGCCCGTTTGGGTGGCGGTATTTTCACCAAAGGCGCTGACGTCGGCGCAGATTTGGTGGGCAAAGTGGAAGCTGGCATCCCTGAAGATGATCCACGCAACCCAGCCGTGATTGCCGACAACGTGGGTGACAACGTGGGCGACTGCGCTGGTATGGCCGCTGATTTGTTTGAAACCTATGCGGTGACGCTGATTGCCACCATGGTGCTTGGCGCTTTGCTGCTCGCCAACTCGGGCACAGCCGCCGTGATTTACCCTCTGATGCTCGGCGGCGTGTCGATCATCGCTTCCATCATTGGCTGCTTCTTCGTCAAGGCAACACCCGGCATGAAGAACGTGATGCCAGCGCTTTATAAAGGCTTGGCTGTGGCGGGCATCTTGTCGTTGATTGCCTTTTACTTCGTGACCGTGGCCATCATGCCCGACAACGCGATCAAAGCCAGCGGCACGCAAATGGCGTTGTTTGGCGCTTGCGCTGTGGGCTTGATCCTCACTGGCGCTTTGGTCTGGGTCACTGAGTACTACACCGGCACGCAATACGCACCCGTCAAGCACATCGCACAAGCCTCCACCACCGGCCACGGCACCAACATCATTGCTGGCCTCGGCGTGTCCATGCGCTCAACCGCATGGCCTGTGATTTTTGTGTGCGTTGCCATTTGGTGCGCCTACGCCTTGGCTGGCCTCTACGGCATCGCCATTGCCGCGACTGCCATGCTTAGCATGGCCGGTATCGTCGTGGCGCTTGACGCTTACGGCCCCATCACTGACAACGCTGGCGGCATCGCAGAAATGGCAGAGTTGCCCTCGTCCGTGCGCGACGTGACTGACCCGCTCGATGCCGTAGGCAACACGACCAAAGCCGTGACCAAGGGCTACGCGATTGGCTCAGCCGGCTTGGCAGCCCTCGTGCTGTTTGCTGACTACACCCACAAACTGGAAGCTTATGGCAAGGTCGTCAGCTTTGATCTGTCTAACCCGATGGTGATCATTGGCCTGTTTATTGGCGGCTTGATTCCTTACCTCTTCGGTGCGATGGCGATGGAGGCCGTGGGCCGCGCTGCGGGCTCCGTCGTGGTTGAAGTGCGTCGCCAATTTGCAGACGGACAAATCATGGCGGGCAAACGCACGCCAGACTACAGCGCTGCAGTCGACATGCTCACCACCGCTGCCATCAAAGAAATGATGATTCCATCGCTCCTGCCAGTGGTTGTACCGATCGTGGTTGGCTTGGCTCTGGGCCCCGCAGCTCTGGGCGGCCTGCTCATGGGCACGATCGTGACCGGCCTGTTTGTGGCGATTTCGATGTGTACCGGCGGCGGCGCTTGGGACAACGCGAAGAAACTCATCGAAGACAACTTCGTTGACAAAGACGGCGTGACCCACAAAAAAGGCGGCGACACACACAAAGCTGCCGTTACAGGCGACACCGTGGGTGACCCGTACAAAGACACCGCCGGTCCCGCTGTGAACCCGCTGATCAAAATCATCAACATCGTGGCGCTCTTGATCGTGCCATTGATGATGTCGATCCACGGCGGTAAGCCTGTGGCACCAGCTGCTTCTGCTGCACCTGTAGCCACCGTCGCAGCAGTAGCAGCCGCACCAGTTGCCACGCCTGCTGCACCCGCAGCGGCAGTGGCCGCACCAGCAGCAACTGCCTCAGCATCAGCTCCCGCAGCGACACCTGCGGCCATGCCTGCTGGCGATGCTGCCAGCGTGAAGGTGGATGGCGGCGTGGTCAAGTTTTACTTTGCCGCTGGCAAAGCTGAGCTAGCAACCGGCGGCGACAAAGCACTGGCGAAAATTCTTGATGCAGCCAAGAGCGGTAAGAAAGTGGGCATCAGCGGCTACGTAGACGCCAGCGGCGACGCTGCAAAAAATGCGGAACTTGCCAAACAACGCGCCATGGCTGTGCGTGATCTGCTCAAAGCGTCTGGTGTTCCCGAAGGCCAGATCATGCTGGTTCGCCCGAACGACATCAAAGAAGGCTCCACCAGCGCCGCTGAAGGTCGCCGCGTGGAAGTATTCATGATTTAAAGCTTTTTTGCTTATCTCTCAAGCCGCAGGCCAACAACCTGCGGCTTTTTTGTTGTCTTTCCAGTCACTCATACGTTAAATTCCTTTCATCAACCCCACGGAGAATTTCATGCGTCGTTTCGCTTTGATCACCACGTTTGCCATCGTCATCGCAAGCCTCGTTGGCTGCGCCACACCCAAGCCTCAGCCCAGAACACTGATGGTGTCTGAATCCAAATTGATGCAGCTCATCGGCAGCCAATTTCCTTTCAACAGCAAAATGCTGGAAGTGTTGGACGTGGGCGTTGGCTCGCCCAAGATCAGCTTTGATGCAGTTAACAATCGCATCAACACTTCTCTTGATTTGAATGTGGTGGGCAGCGGAATCGTGGGTTTGCTCATCAAGCGTGAATACAAAGGAGGCATTGATTTGAGCTACGGCCTGCGCTTTGAGCCCAGCGACAACTCAGTACGCATGACAGATGTGAAGCTTGGCAAGCTGAGCGTAGATGGTGCACCCGAATTGATGGAGCGCCCGATTTCTCGCCTGGGCGTGGCGCTGGCGCAGAAGCTACTGGCTGAGCAAGTGCTCTACAAAGTCAGCGCGCAAGACATGGAGGCCGCCAAAGGCTGGGGCTATAAGCCAGGTGCTTTCAAGATTGCACCGGGCGGTTTGGCGATCACGCTCGATCCGATTGAGAAGAAGTAAAACTGCTTTCTTGATCAAAGCCGCTCTGCTTTCCAGCAGCGCGGCTTTTTTTTACATCACTTCTTGCAGTGCCTGCATATAAGCGGCTGACACCATCAGCTCTTCCCAGCCCAATGGTGCAGTTTGCGGCAAGAGATTCAAGCGGCGGTGCTCGCTCATTTCGCTGAGCTTGAATGTCCTCTTGGCTTGCGCTGCAGCCAAACCATCCAGCAGCTCATCCACAGCTCTGCCCTCATCGCCCACGCTTTGGTTACACAGCAGCACCATGTCACAACCTGCATTCAGCGCTTCCACAGCAGCTTGCGTGTAGCTCACGCGCTTGCCATCAATCAGGCGAGCGCCTTCCATACTCAAATCGTCACTGAAAATCGCGCCCGTGAAACCAAAATCACCGCGCAAAATCTCCTGCAGCCAGCGCTTAGAAAAGCCCGCCGGCCGGCTATCGACCTTGGGGTAAATCACATGCGCTGGCATCACCGACTGCAAGCCGTGGCTGAGCCATTGATAAGGAGCCGCATCGTCAGCAAGAATCACCTTGAGGCTACGCTTGTCCACCGGAATCTCTGTGTGTGAATCGGCTTTCACAAAACCATGCCCCGGGAAATGCTTGCCGCAACTGCTCATGCCTGCGAGCAGCAGGCCATGCATCAAACTCTTGGCATATATATATATATATATA
>JANMDE010000488.1:0-3441 GCA_031376105.1 Variovorax sp.
GGGTGAAACGGGCAATCTCTGCGCGCAGCAATACCAAGTAGGCCAACGTTGATGTGGTTCCGCAGAGTTGGCGGGTAGGTAGCATCGAGCTGGTGGGGCAACCCCCAGCCCAGAGGAATGACGGACACGCCTCGGGCAACCGAGGTGCACAGAATCCGGCGTATCGACAGGCTTCACACTTTACTTTGTTCAATAACGCTGATTTTTCCGGGTTAACCCTAGGCTGCGTAGGTGATACCCACAGCTTGATCGCCCCAACCAGCCCACACAATCAGCCTTAATTCGACAACTCACAGGAGATACCGTGAATATCAAAAGTCAGAAAGACTTCTTAGCTGGGCTGATGTTTATCATCGTCGGCGCGGCCTTTGCCATCGGCGCTTACAACTATTCCATGGGTGGTGGTGCTCGTATGGGACCGGGTTATTTCCCTCGGATGTTAGGCATTTTGCTGGCTGTTTTGGGCTCAGTGGTGCTCTTCAAATCGCTCACCGTGGCCACGGCTGACGGTGAAAAATTTGGCAGCGTGGCTTGGAAACCTTTGCTGGCCATCATCTGCGCTAACTTACTGTTTGGCGTCTGCATTGGCGGCTTGCCAGCCATTAAGTTCCCTGCCTTGGGCATGATTGTGGGCATCTATGTGCTGACCTTTGTTGCCAGCGTGGCGGCGGACCGCTACAAACCGGTGGAGGTGTTTACCTTGGCCACCGTACTCGCCATCATCAGTTATTTGGCGTTCATTGTGCTGCTTAAATTGCAGTTCCCCGTGTGGCCTTCGTTCATCGCATAACAAGAAAATCAGGAGAAACACATGGATCTGATCAACAACCTATCGCTTGGTTTTGGCGTTGCCTTTACCTTGCAGAATTTAATGTATTGCTTTATCGGCTGCCTTTTGGGCACGCTGATTGGCGTGCTCCCCGGCATTGGCCCTGTGGCGACCATCGCCATGCTGTTGCCTGCGACTTACGCGCTGCCTCCGATTGCCGCGCTGATCATGTTGGCCGGCATTTACTACGGCGCGCAATACGGCGGCTCCACCACAGCGATTTTGGTCAACCTACCGGGCGAATCCTCTTCGGTAGTCACCGTGCTGGACGGCTATCAAATGGCCCGGCAAGGCCGAGCCGGCCCAGCGCTGGCGGCGGCCGGCTTGGGCTCGTTTTTCGCAGGCTGTGTGGGCACTTTGATCTTGGCCGCTTTTGCCGCACCTTTGACGGAGCTGGCTTTCAAGTTCGGTCCCGCTGAATACTTCTCGCTCATGATTTTGGGCTTGATCGGTGCTGTGGTGTTGGCTTCGGGTTCACTCGTTAAAGCCATTTCGATGATTGTGCTGGGCTTGTTGCTCGGTTTGGTCGGCACCGATGTGAACTCAGGCGTGGCGCGTTACAGCTTTGATGTTCCTGAACTCACCGACGGCATTGGCTTTGTGGTGATCGCTATGGGCGTGTTCGGATACGGCGAAATCATTATGAACTTGGCAGTTCCTGAAGACGAGCGCGAAGTGTTCACAGCAAAAGTGACTGGCTTGTTTCCTACGATGGAAGACTTTAAGCGCATGGTACCTGCCGTTTTGCGCGGTACAGCTTTGGGTTCGTTGCTCGGGGTGTTGCCCGGTGGCGGTGCATTGCTTGCGGCTTTTGCGGCTTACACCTTGGAGAAGAAAACCAAGCTCCAACCTGGCGAGCTGCCATTCGGTAAGGGCAATATCCGTGGTGTGGCCGCTCCAGAGGCGGCTAATAACGCCGGTGCGCAAACTTCCTTCATTCCGCTGCTCACTTTAGGCATTCCACCCAATGCCGTGATGGCGCTCATGGTGGGCGCGATGACGATCCACAACATTCAACCCGGACCTCAGGTGATGACGGGTAACCCAGAACTCTTCTGGGGCTTGATCGCTTCGATGTGGATTGGCAATGCCATGTTGATCGTCTTGAACTTGCCGCTGATCGGTATTTGGATCAAATTGCTTACTGTGCCCTATCGCTTTCTGTTCCCGGCCATTGTGCTGTTCTGTGCGATTGGTGTGTATTCCACGAATAACAACACCTTCGACATCTGGATGGTGGGCGCGTTTGGCGTGATCGGCTACATCTTCTACAAAATTGGCTGCGAGCCTGCTCCGCTCTTGTTGGGGTTCATTCTGGGCCCAATGATGGAAGAAAACCTGCGCCGCGCGATGTTGCTCTCACGTGGCGACTGGAGCGTGTTTGTGACGCGTCCTCTGTCTCTGGGCCTATTGATTGCTGCAGCTGTTCTATTGGCTATTGTGATGTTGCCGTCGATTAAGAAGAAGCGGGAAGATGCGTTTGTGGAAGAGTGATCTTCTGCGACTGTCTAAAAAAAGCAGCTTTTGGCTGCTTTTTTTACGTCCGCAAATATGGTTGTACGTGTCGCAAAGTGCATTGCACAATCTGATCAATTCAACTGTGCGCTAGCATGGATTCCTTGCTGGAAAACCTGCCACACTGGTGAGGTGCGCCAAGTCTTGCTGCCATACATCGCGCGGCGATGTTGCCAATGTGTAGACCGAACCCAAGGCGCAGCGCGCAAGCAGCCACGACTTTTCAGCTGCGCCAAGGGATACGCGACCTTGCCAATAGGCATCTGCGCCGCGTCGTAAAATTTTATGACCGATAGCCTGATACAAGGTGCTTGCGACCACGATGGCACGCCGGTTGGCTGTGGGGATTGCTTTGAAGCCGGCACTGGCAAAAGCATAATATTCATCAGACCAAGCCAGCAAGCGCTGTATCGCAGCAAAGGCTTGCTGACGCTGCTGCGCGTTAATTGGTGCGGCTAAGGTTTGCGCGTTAACACGCCATTGCGCTGGAATGTAGCAGCGTTTTCGCTGTGCATCCTCCACCACATCACGGGCAATATTGGTCAGTTGCATACCAATGCCGAGGGCGATAGCATAGGGCGTAGCTGCGGGCGAAGCACCGACGATGGGACACATCATTTGGCCCACGGTACCTGCCACACCGTATGCAAAACGCAATAATTCTTCTTGGGTTTCAAATTGGCAAGTACCGGCATCAGCTAGTAAACTGTCCATGAAGCTGCTCAGCACGTCGTTAGGCACACCGTGACGCTGCAGCATGGCGCCCGTGTCACAGGCGAGGCCAGGTTCGCCAGCGGTTTGCAGGGCTTGATCACGCAAAACATGCAGACGCTGAATGCGCTCTGCCGATGTGCCTAGGCATTCTTCGTCTGCTAAATCATCAGCCGTGCGGGCAAAGGCATACAACAAGACAGCATCTTGGCGCGCGGAGTGCGATAAAAACCGTGCTGCCCATGAGAAAGATTTGGCATGGTGATTCATCACCGTTTGCAAGTCTGTATGCCGTGGATCAAGTGCCATCATTGCACTGCGCCAAACATCAAACGCTCCACCACTTTTGCCGAGGTCACCACGCCGGGCACACCTGCACCGGGATG
>JANMDE010000493.1:0-10225 GCA_031376105.1 Variovorax sp.
GAGACAATGGCTGGCTGAGCGCGGCAAAACTTGGGATGATGTGAGTCACAGCACCTTTTACAGCGATAGCATGAACGACCTACCCCTTTTGGAGCAAGTCAATGAGCCCGTGGCCACCAACCCCGATCCCAGATTAAGAGCCTTGGCCATTGAGCGCGGCTGGCGCGTGATAGATTTATTTCAATGATTAAAAAACTGATCGAAAAGCTGATGGCACCGCGTGTCGTCAAGCAAGCCAAAGCCAAATTCGGCAAGCGCATCGACATCACGCAGGCCGAGCATGGCATTAACCGCGAGCTGGTGGATGTCAAGGCCTGGGAAGTCGTCACCACCCTGAAAGACGCGGGCTACAAAGCCTACATCGTGGGCGGCGCGGTGCGAGATTTGCTGTTGGGTTTGCGCCCCAAAGATTTTGATGTGGCCACCGACGCCACGCCCGAAGATGTGAAGCGCTTGTTCAAACGTGCCTTCATCATCGGGCGGCGTTTTCGCATTGTGCATGTGGTGTATGGCCGCGGGCGCGAGCATGAAGTGATTGAAGTGTCCACCTTCCGTGCGCATCTCGATAGCGCTGATGCAGAGCAGGTCAGCGGCAATGAGAAGACATCGAAGTCAGCGCTTGCTGGCATGCAACATGCCGTGGATGCGAGCGGCCGTGTGCTACGAGACAACGTGTGGGGCCCGCAAGAAGAAGACGCAGCGCGGCGTGATTTCACGATCAATGCAATGTATTACGACCCCGAAACCCAGATCGTGGTGGACTATCACAAAGGCTTGGAAGACATCCGCAAAAAGCGCATCAAGATGATTGGTGAGCCGGAAGCGCGGTATCGCGAAGACCCCGTGCGCATCATCCGCGCGGCGCGCTTTGCGGCCAAGTTGGCTGCCAGTGGCTTCAAGATCGAGCCGAAAACTGCCAAGCCTTTGACCGAAATGCTCAATCTGCTCAAAGACGTGCCGCAAAGCCGCATGTTTGATGAAATGCTCAAGTTTTTGCAAACGGGGCATGGTATCGCCAGCATTGCCGTGCTTCGCGAGCTGGGGTTGGCCAAAGGCATTTATCCATTGCTGGATGTGATCGTGGCGCGCGCTGATGAGCCCATGATTAAAACGGCTTTGCTGGATACCGACAAACGCATCGCTGCAGACAAAGGTGTGAGCCCAAGCTATTTGCTGGCCTGCGTGCTTTGGCGCGATGCGAATGATTTGTGGGCGAAGAAACGCGCTCGAGGCGAGCATCCGTTTCCGGCGCTGCAAGATGCGATTGATGAAGTGTTCAACACCCGTATTGGCGATGTGAGCGGCCGCGGCAAGCTCGCCGCCGACATGCGCGAAATCTGGATGATGCAGCCGCGCTTTGACAAACGCACCAGCAGTTCGGTCTTCAGCTTGGTGGAGCATCTGCGTTTCAGAGCAGGCTACGATTTTCTGCGCCTGCGAGCGGAGACCGGCGAAGTGCCAGTGAGCTTGGCCGATTGGTGGCTGGAGTTCTCGGAGGCTGATCAAGCAGGCCGTGAAGATTTAGCGAAGATGGCTCGGGAAGAATTGCGTGCGCAGCCCAAAGCCGTGAAGGTGGCGAAAGCGCCGCGCCCTGCGCCTGTGCGAGCGGCATCGGATGCCGCGGGTGAAGACGATCACGAAGATGAAACATCGGTTGACAGCGAATCCAGCGACGCACCGAAGAAACGCCGCCGCAGACGCAAGAAGCCTGCGGGCGATGCGCCAGCATGATGCCAGCCTGAGAGCGTCAAAGCGCATTCAAAGCCATGCCGCGATACATTGCTTTCCTTCGCGGGGTCAGCCCACAGAATGCCAAGATGCCTGAGCTCAAGCGCTGCTTTGAAGTTGCAGGTTTTACGGATGTTCGAACTCTCCTGTCCAGCGGAAACGTCGCATTTAATGCGCGATTTTCGCCGCTGAGCAGCTTGGAGCAACGCGCCGAAGCCGCGATGGCATCAGAGCTGGGACGTAGCTTCAACACAATCATTCGATCTGCGGAGTATCTCCAAGCGCTGATTGCATCAGAGCCGTTTGCTGAATTTCAATTGGCGGCGGCATCCAAACAAGTGATCACGTTTCTTCATCAACTCGCAGCGATCAGCATCCAGCTGCCTATTGAACAAGATGGCGCATGTATCTTGAAGTTGGCTGATACAGAAGTCTTCACCAGCTATGTGCCGCACCCCAAGGGGCCGGTCTTTATGAGTCTGCTCGAACGCAATTTTGGCAAAGACATCACGACGCGAACGCTAGATACAGTCAAGAAATGCGCGGTGGCTTAAGTCGGCGCACCCTGAATCTGTCGCCTTTTCAAGCCAGCGGATATGTTCCCGGCAACAAAATGCCTTTGTCCACGGCATTGATATTCGTCTTGCCGCAAAAGGCCATGGTGAGGTCGAGTTCTTTTTGGATGATCTCCAGCGCTTTCGTCACGCCGGCTTGACCGGCTGCGCCCAGGCCGTGCAGCCAAGCGCGGCCAATCAGCGTGCCTTGTGCGCCCAAGGCGCGGGCTTTGAGAACATTTTGACCGCTGCGGATGCCGCCGTCCATCCAGACCTCGATATTCTTGCCGACTGCGTCTACGATGGCGGGCAGGGCGGTAATCGATGACGGTGCGCCATCGAGCTGGCGACCACCGTGGTTAGAAACGATGAGAGCGTCTGCGCCGCTTTCAACTGCGAGGCGCGCGTCTTCCACATCTTGAATGCCTTTCAAAATGACCTTGCCACCCCAGCGCTTTTTGATCCATTCGACATCGCCCCAGTTGAGGCGCGGGTCAAATTGCTGGCTCGTCCAAGCGGCGAGGGAGCTCATGTTTTCTACGCCCTTCACATGGCCGACGATGTTGCCAAAATCGCGGCGTTTCGTACCGAGCATGCCAAGGCACCAGCTTGGCTTGGTCATCATGTTGACGATGTTAGGCAAGGTGAGCTTGGGTGGGGCAGACAGCCCGTTTTTGATGTCTTTGTGGCGCTGGCCGAGGATTTGTAGATCGAGGGTGATTTGCAGCGCAGAGCAGTTGGCCGCTTTGGCGCGGTCAATCAAGCGTTCGATGAAATCACGATCTCGCAAAACGTAGACCTGAAACCAAAACGGATGTCGATCCGTGGCCTGCGCCACATCCTCCATCGAGCAAATGCTCATGGTGGAGAGCGTGAACGGAATGTCGAAGGCTTTGGCTGCCAGCGCACCGAGAATTTCGCCATCGGCATGCTGCATGCCGGTAAGCCCCGTAGGCGCAATCGCCACCGGCATCGCCACTTCCTGGCCGATCATCGTGGTGCGGGTGCTTCGGCCTTCCATGTTGACGGCCACACGCTGGCGCAGTTTGATGCTTTGGAAATCAGCGCTGTTGGCGCGGTAGGTGCCCTCCGTCCACGAGCCGGAATCGCAATAATCGTAAAACATGCGCGGCGTGCGCTTTTGATGCATTTCGCGCAGGTCTTCAATGCAGGTGACTTTGGACAGATCGGTCATGGTATGTCTCGCGGTAGGTTTTGCTAAAAATCAAAGCTTATCGTAAGCCAGTGACTGGGCTGTCTGCGTGAAATTGAGCCTGCGCCGCATGAGAAAATTTCGCGCAACAGCATTTAGAGCGCTTTACAGCGACGTTCTTAAGAAAAAACGAGCGCGGGCCCTTGTAAAATATAGATAGTATGCTATCTAATATGTAGCATCATGAATTCTGAAAAATCAGACGTTGAACAAGAAGTTGAGCACGTCGCCATCTTTCACAATGTATTCCTTACCTTCCGCCCGCATCTTGCCCGCTTCCTTCGCGCCCTGCTCGCCTTTAAAAGCGATGTAATCATCAAACGCAATTGTCTGCGCACGAATGTAGCCGCGCTCGAAATCGGTGTGGATCACGCCAGCGGCCTGTGGGCCAGTGGCACCAATCGGCACAGTCCAAGCGCGCACTTCTTTCACGCCAGCGGTGAAGTAGGTCTGCAAACCCATCAGTTTGAAGCCCGCGCGGATCAGGCGATTCAGGCCCGGCTCGCTTTGGCCAATATCAGCCAAAAAGTCGGTTTTGTCTTCGTCGCTCATGTCCGCTAGCTCCGCCTCAATCTTGGCGCAAATCGCCACCACCGGCGCATTTTGGCCTTTGGCATATTCCTCTAGTTTGGCGAGAAACGGGTTGTTCGCAAAGCCGTCTTCCGCCACGTTGCCGACAAACATCGCGGGTTTAGCGGTGATCAAGCAAAGCGGCTTCAAGGTGATCAGTTCGTCTTTGGAGAAATCAATCCCGCGCACCGGCTTGCCTTGGTTCAGCGCCGCCAAGCATTTCTCCAACACAGCTACCAGCTTCACAGCCTCTTTGTCATTGCCTGTTTTGGCGACTTTCGTGTAGCGCTGCAAGCTTTTCTCGACAGTGCTCATGTCAGCTAGGCACAGCTCGGTCTGAATCACTTCAATGTCAGAGATCGGATCGACCTTGCCTGCCACGTGAATCACATTCTCGTCTTCAAAGCAGCGCACCACATTCACAATCGCATCTGTCTCGCGGATATGGGCGAGGAATTGGTTACCCAAACCTTCGCCTTTGGATGCGCCAGCCACCAAGCCTGCGATATCCACAAACTCCACCACGGCCGGCAAAATACGCTCGGGGCTCACGATCTCTGCCAACTGTTGCAAACGCGCATCAGGCAGCTCTACGATACCCACGTTGGGCTCAATTGTGCAAAAAGGGTAGTTCTCAGCGGCAATACCCGCTTTGGTCAAGGCGTTAAATAGTGTAGATTTACCAACATTGGGTAATCCAACAATTCCACATTTCAAACTCATGATTCGTTTCCTGGCGCTGGTTTCAGCACAAATTTTCAGCAAAGCCTTCAAGTGTATTCGATGGACGCTGGTGCTGGCGGTTTGCTCTGTGCCGCAAGTCATGCTCGCAAGCGATGGTTTTGATCATTCGCATGCGCTGAATATGACCGAGGCGGACCTTGATCAGATCAAGGCAAGCGCATCATTTTGGCAGGATAAGACGACCAAGGCCACGGTAGATCAGGTGCATGCAGGCTTAGCAGGTATGCGTTTCGAGCCCTTCAATAAAGAAATGATGTTTGATCTGAAGTTAAAGGAGCGCCTTTGGATTCGATTGGAGGTTGAGCGCCTGCCGGGCGGGCGCAACGAGGATTGGTCGGTTTGGATACCGCTGCCTTTGCTTGATACCGTCACCTTGTATCAGCTCGACCCCACGAGCAAAAAGTGGTCTCAGCAAAGCGCCGGTGATCGCATTGCCGTGAGTGCTTGGCCTGAACCGGGGCGCTATCCGCGCTTCCATTTGAAACTTCCGCCGGGTAAATCGACGCTGTATCTTCAAATACAAGGCTCTACGCCGATCAGTTTGCCACTGTATTTGGGCTCGGAAACTCAGGCTCAGCAGTCGGATCGCCAAGGCTTTTTGGCGATGGGCCTCGTTGTGGGTGTGCTGCTCACCTTGGTTTTGGTGTGCCTTGTGACTGCTTACACCTACCGTGACCGTCTCTACTTAATGTATTCCATGTATGTGTCGGTGATGATCTTGGCGGTTTGTGCCTACACCGGGCTGGCTGCCTACCTGTTTTGGAGCGACAGCCCCATTTGGGCAGATGCATCGCAAGGAAGCTTAGCCATTCTGACGGCTGGCGGGGCCTTGTACTTCATTGAATCGCTGCTATGCGGACGTCATTATTCAGGCTGGGCTTCGCGACTCTTGCGAGGCATCGGCTTGGCGGCTATACCGTTAGCGCTTGCGTTTGTGTTCATGTCACGCGGCAATGGGGTGATTCTGCTCGGCGCCTATATGCTGACAGCATTGTGTTTTGGTATGTATGTTGGTGCCCGCTCTTGGCAGCGCGGCGATCAGGTCGGGCTCTGGGTCGTGCTGTCTTACCTTCCTCTGGGTATCTCCGTATTGGCTGCCATTGTGAGAGCTTATGGTTGGCTGTCAAATTCTTGGTGGGTGCAGTATGGCGTGGTGGCCTCGTTGATCGTGGAAGTGCCCATGATGATGGTTGCGCTGAACCTGCGTTCACGTGAGCGCCACGAAATGCGAATGCGCGAACAGACGCTCAGCACGCAAGATGCCCTGACTGGCTTGCTTTCCGAGCCGTTTTTTGATGATCGTTTGAGGCAAACCGCGCAGCGCTTTGCCCGGCGGCGGGAAGATGCCACGGTAATCCTGATCTCCTTGGTTAACTACGAGCAAATTGCGGCAGCGTATGGTTCACAGGTGGCGGAGCACAGCGTTTTGCGTGCGGTGATCAAGCTGAGAAAAATCTTGCGTGATGTGGATACCGTTGCACGTGTTGGATCTTCTTATTTCGGTGTGATTTTGGAAGGCACGCATCATCGCAGCCACATCACCGAGCTAGGGGCTCGGTTGATAGCCCAGGGTTTGATGCCCTTGCCCGGGTTGATCCCCGAAGTCACGTTGCAATTTCATTTGGCGACCATGATCATGCGCGAAGCCGCCTCTGTGGATCAGGCGATCAAGACCGACCTGCTGGATTTGCTGGCGTCTATGACGGGACGCACACGTCGTCCCATCCGCTTTCTGGACCACACGGCGACTGTGCTTGCGCCATCGTCAGAGTCGCCTTACGTCCCTGCCCCTGTCAAACCCGCAACCAAACTTCAAGCCGTCAAAGCGGCTCCACCCGAAGCAGCTGCACGTGCCGCTGTGCAGCGCGCAGATCGTTTGGGATCAGAGCGAAAAAATCCCAAATGGGAGGATTCAGATACCGCGCACCAACCCACGGTTCAAGAGCCTAGATCGCAGTTGTGATCTGGGCTCTCAAAACTGAAGCCGTCCGTTGGCTGTTTGGCCGACACGCAGTGCATGGTCTAAGCCCGTTTGCATCACCGCGTTCATCCCGAAAGTGATGGCACCGTCAACGCGGGCGTCTTGCCGATACGTCGCAAGCAAGTCACCGACTTCTGGGCTGGACAGGGCGGTGCGAGGGTCAATGTTGGGAATGGGGCAGCGTGGGCAAGGTTTGACGAGTTTGAGCAACACGATGCCTTCTTCGGTTGGAATCTGTAGTTCAGCTGTTCGGTCTTCGTCATGTGCATGCAAACCCGAGAGCACGATATTCGGACGAAAACGCTCGATGCTCACCTCAGCGTGACCCATGGCTTGCAGGCGCTGGTTGAGTTCTTGGGCAGATGCCTCGCTGAGCACCAAAAGAGGGAAACCGTCAGAGAATTGATTCAGCGCTTCCAAACCTTTTGTCCACTTTAGACTGGATGGTCGCTTGTGCTCCGGATCGAAACGCACCAGCCTCAGCCTCATGGGCTTCATTCCGCTGGGTCGCTCTTGCATGAGGAAGTCGGTGAACCATTGCGCTGCCAGATCTCCCATGTCGTAGGCTGCGCAGGTGTCGCTCCAAACTTTGACTTGGCAGGGTTTTTCTACCGCGTCCAGTGCAATATGCAATGCCAGCATGCCAGGCGCGCGCAACACCATGTCATATTGTCTGAGCTGAGGTTGAATCAAGGCCATGCGTGGTAATTCACGCTGGCTTAAAAATTCACCGCCTTCATCGACCACCATCCACGCTCGGTCAAATTCCAGCCCGGTCTCGATCAGCAGGGATTCCTTCAGTTCGACCCCTGCGCAGGATTTGATGGGGTAGACAAACAGGCGGCTGATGGTGGCGTTGAGGTCAAAGTCGGTCATAGCTCGGGTCGCGGTCAGGGGCAATTGGGATCGGTGGACACGTCATTGTGCCGCCTTCTACAATCACTACCGTGAAAAACGATATTTGCATTCGCGGCTCGGGCGTGGTTGGCCAAGTGTTGGCTTTGCTTCTGGCGCGTGCCCGCATTGGCGTGAATCTGGTGCAAAGCGCATCAACCCAGCAGGTCGATCTGCGCAGTTTTGCGCTCAACGCCGCATCAAGGCAAGTCTTGATGGATCTGCGCGTCTGGCCCGAGCAAGCTACACCCGTTCTGCGAATGCAGGTGTTTGGCGACACTGACAGCGAGCTGGGCTTTGATGCCAGCCATCAGCCCTTGGCTTGGATCGTGGATGCCGCTACTTTGCAAGCGCGCTTGGACGTAGCCATTGGTTTCGCACCAGAAATCAGTCTGATCGCTGATCAAGAGGCGGCTTCAGAAGCGCTGCTGACCGTCATCTGCGAAGGACGCATGAGCCAAACGCGCAAAGCGACAGGCGCATCCTTTGAGCAATTTTCCTATGCACAGAGCGCTATTGCAGCGCACATCGTTTGCGAGCAACCGCATCAGTTCACGGCTTGGCAATGGATGCAAGCGGGACAAATATGTGCCTTTTTGCCGCGCGGCGATAGCCAAAGTGGGAACTCTGTTGCCTTGGTATGGTCAGTTCCTCAGGTGCAAGCCAACACCTTGCTGGCTTTGCCACCTGAAGACTTTCTGCGTGAGCTGGGGCTTGTGACACGCGGCCAACTCGGGGATCTGCAATTGGCCAGCCAGCGAGTTAGTTGGCCGCTGGTGCTCGCACAAGCGCAGCATTGGTGCGGCAGGGCGACGTTGGGCACTTGGGTTTTGGCGGGGGATGCGGCGCATGCTGTGCATCCTTTGGCTGGGCAAGGTTTGAATTTAGGCTTGGGTGATGCGGTAGCGCTGGCGCAGGCCTTGGCTGACAAACCGTATTTCCGAAGTTTTTCAGACATGAAGTTACTTCGAGCTTATGAGAGGGCCCGCAAAGGAGATGCGGCTTTGTTGCGGATTGCCACGGACGGCTTGCAGCAAATCTTCAGCAGCAGTGACAGCCGGGTGCAAAGCCTGCGCAACTGGGGAATGCAAGGTGTTCAAGCCGCTGTGCCACTCAAGGGCTGGGTGATGCAGCGCGCTTCTGGCCTGCGATGAATGGCATTGCAGTACATTTGATTGACTTGAGTGAAAGACATTTATGCTTCGTAAAAACCTACCATTTACTATCAAATCAGTAGCGCTGTCTGTCGCGTTTATGGCGGCTAATGCTGCCTTTTCTCAGTCTGGTGGCGCAACGTTGCCCGCTGCACAAGACGCAGCGCTACGCAAGGTTTTGACAGAGCGGCTGCCCAATCTGCCCAAAATCGATGAGATCACCCGCTCAGCTATGCCCGGTCTGATGGAGGTGCGCATGAATGGGCTTGACATTGTTTATACCGATCTTGAGGGCAATTTCCTCATCCAGGGCAACATGATTGATACCAAGGCTCGCCGTAACCTCACAGAAGAGCGCGTTGAAAAGCTCAGCGCCGTCGACTTTGACAGTCTGCCATTCAAAGATGCTTTCACGATCGTGCGTGGCAACGGAAAACGCAAGGTGGCTGTCTTTGAAGACCCCAATTGCGGCTACTGCAAACGCTTTGAGCGCGATATGCAAAAAATCGACAACGTGACCTTCTACATGTTCCTCTATCCCATCCTTGGGGCAGATTCCACAGTCAAATCGCAAAACATTTGGTGCAACAAAGACAAATCCAAGGCTTGGCTTGACTGGATGGTCAAGGATGCATCCCCTGCCGCTGCCACTTGCGACGTGAGCGCTCTACAGCGCAACGTGGAGTTTGGCCGAAAATACCGAATCACCGGCACGCCAACGCTTATCTTCGCCGACGGTTCGCGCGTGCCCGGGGCCATTCCCGCAGCACAGGTGGAAAAATTCCTTGCAGAAGCGAAATAAGCGCTTCAATCAACTTTTTTAAAGCTTGCTTGCGCATAGCCCAATTTCCGGGCTATACTAGCGGGCTCTGCTGATCATGTTGTTTAAGGGATAACCCTTAAATTAAACGACAATCAGGCGAAGTTAGAGCGCAATGCGCACAAAACAAGTCTGCAAGTTAAATCAAAAGAAATCTCAGAAATTTGACGAGAACAAGTTTTTCGGTATATAATCTGAGGCTCTGCTCAAAACGCGGCGCTGAATTGAAAATCAAATCAGCATCAAATAAAAAGTAGAAAAATTCTGACTAGCTTGACGAAATAACGAAAAGTGTGTCATAATTCAAGGCTTCGCTGATCGCAGTGAAGTAAACGAAAAAAGAGCAATCTGTTTCGTTGTTATTTAACAAATTACAGCCGATAAGCGTGGGTGTTTGAAGGCAATTGCCAAAAACGTCAAAGTCGTAAGACTGAGACACAAACACTCATGAGAAATTGAAGTAAGTTTATCTTCTTCAATTCCGATTGAGTAACAAGATCAAACTATAGAGTTTGATCCTGGCTCAGATTGAACGCTGGCGGCATGCTTTACACATGCAAGTCGAAC
>JANMDE010000527.1:0-2354 GCA_031376105.1 Variovorax sp.
GTTTGGGCGTGGCAGGTGAAGTGTTGCGTGTCGGCGGTGTGGCGAATCTGGCCAATGCGGTGGATTTGGCCGGCTTTCCCAATGGCCGTCGCCCGAAAGATGACGTGGTGGATATCGCCTTGGTGGCCATGCTCGGCGGCCTGTGCGTGATCAACGGCACAAACAATGGGCTGGCATTGAATGGTGTGCCCGGCATCCCTTCTCTCACCTCTGTTTGTGCACCAGCCAGCGTGCCTCTGGGCCCAACGTCTGCCGCAGTGCATGATGGTGTGGATCAAGCTGTGGTGCCCTTCCTCACACGCTTTCCTTACCTGAACACGCCTTTGGCAGGTTCGAAGTAAGCGCAGCACACAAGGAGCACCTATGAAGCACTCTTACACTCGCGCGGCGCAGAGCTTGCTTGCCGTTTCTGCCAGCGTATTGCTGATGGCCTGCGGCAGCGGCAATAACACAACACCCGGTGTGGCCCTCGTACCTGGCACGAATGTGCCATTGGCAGCGACGCAAGACAGCGCAGCTGCATTCAACTTCATTGCTAGCGTCGTTGCTAGAGGCGAAGCGGATACCGAAACCCCACTGGTGGTGGGCGATGCTGAATTAGCTGTGACGGATTCCACCGATCCGATGCCCATCGCGGCTTAGTACGCGGCTTAATTTGCTCACAAGCTTTGATGAAAAAAAGCTCAAGCGGCACTGTTGCACATGCATCCGTGCCGCTTTTTCTTGCGTAGAAATATGATGAAGAAAATACTCGTTGGCCTCGTCGCCATAAGCTTTGGCTGCTTAGCCTGTGCACAAGTCAAAGAGCTGCGTATCGTCAGCGATGATGCTGTTTTAGAAAAGTTGGGCGCACGCATCACCAAGCCCGCCACGCCAGCCGAGCTCGTGCCCGCTGTGCGCCAAGCCATCGCGCTAGCGCGGCAAACCGCAGACCCACGCTATCTCGGCCAAGCCCAGGCCTTGATCGGCCCGCTCTGGAGCAGCCCGCAGGCCAGCTACGAGATCGCCACCCTGCAAGCCACCATTGAGCAAAGCCGCCATGAGTTCGCGCAAGCACGCAAAACACTGCAATCCGCTTTGGCCAAGCCAGCCGCCTCCCATGCGCAAGCTTGGCTCACTCTTGCCACCATTGAGCGAGTGCAGGCCAACTACAGCGCAGCAGAGGCCGCCTGCAAAAGCATCAACACATCTGCCGCGCAAATGTATGCCCAAGCCTGTTTATACGAGACAAAATCTCTGCAAGGCCTCTGGGATGAATCACGCCAAGGCTTGCAGGCTTTGCTGCGCTCTCAGCGCTTGCCCGGCCAACAAGCTTGGCTGTTTTCCTTGCTTGCCGAAAACGAAGAGCGCAGCGGCAACGCGGCGGCTGCGCTTAAACAATACGCAATCAGCCTATCGCTGGAGAACGATGGTTACACCGCGCTGGCCTATGCAGATGCCCTGCTCCGCCAAAATCAAGCTGCGCTGGCTTTGAGCGCTCTGCAAAATCAGCCCAGTAGCGATGCCGTGCTCATCCGCCGCGCTACTGCCTACAGACAACTCGGCGATGCTCAGCAGACACGCTTGGCAGACGAATTAAACGCCCGCTTTGCCGCAGCCGCACTGCGTGGAGACAACAACCCCGGCCACGCCCGCGAACAAGCCATGCATGCGCTTTACGTGCAAGGCAAGCCCGAAGCGGCTCTGGCCTTCGCGCAAACCAATCTCAAGCTCCAGCGCGAGCCGCTGGATTGGCTGATCGCCATTCAAAGCGCGGCGCAGCTCGGGCAAGCTTCCGAGAAAAGCAAGCTGCTACAAGCCGCCGCAAAAACTGGCCTCAAAGACGAGAGGCTGAAATGAACACCTTATATCGCCACGTTCTAATCGGGCTATGCGCCACCCTGCTCGGGCCGCTGGCTTGGGCACACAAAGCCAGTGACGCATATGTTCTGCTCGAGCAATCTGCGCCGCTCGCCCCCATCGAAGCCAAGCTCGCCTTGGCACTGCGCGATCTAGACCGCGTGTTCGACACGCTGGATGCCAACAACGACCGCGCCTTGAGCTTTACCGAAGTCAAAGCCGCATTGCCTGCGATTGAGCAGTGGGCAGCGATTGGCATTGGGCTGCGCTGCGGTCAAACGCTGATGCCCCTGGCTTGGCGCTATGAAGCGCTAGAGCAACGCTCAGATGGCGTGTTCGTGCGCCTGGCTGCCACGACCGCTGAGCCATGCGACACGCGCCAAAGCGTGAGCCTGCGCTACACGCTGCTGCAAGAAATTGATGCGGACCACCGCGCGGTACTGAGTTTTAGTTGGAAACAAGAAGGCACGAGTCAAGGTACAGGTCAAAAAGCAAGCCGGCAGGGCAGCGCCGCG
>JANMDE010000530.1:0-2287 GCA_031376105.1 Variovorax sp.
GATTTAGGAGAATTTCATGAGTAAAAAAGGTGACTTGAAAGTCCCGATTCAGATTGACGATGAGCTGTTTGACGAGGTCATTTCAGGCTCGGCACTGCTGAATTTAGCCAGCGGAGAGATCAGCCGAGTGGAATACCCAGATTACGACGAGGGCTTGAACGGTCTGCCTTGGGAGCGCAAAGACTACGACTTTTCATGCGGCAAACTGAGCAATGGCGGCAAAGATGTGGAATTCAGCGTTCAGGTGAATAAGACCACTGGGGAGTATTCTGTGACGGCCTCAGAGCTCCAAGAGATCAAGCAGAAGGCGGCGGCGCTGTTTTCTGGGGTGGCTCCGGGGTAGCCACCTCAAAGCATAAAAAAGTCATCCAACCCCTACATACTCTACACAGTTAGCTATTAAATAAATAGCAATCGAGTCTTCACAGCTTCAGGATAAATCACATGCTCCTGCGTGAGCACCCGCGCAGCAAGTGATTCAGTGTCGTCTCCAAGCAATACGGGTACGACCGCTTGCGCCAAAATCGGCCCATGATCCAGCTCGGCAGTTACTTCATGCACCGTCGCGCCTGCAAACTTGCATCCTGCTGCAATCGCTCGCTCGTGCGTGTGCAAGCCAGGAAAAGCGGGGAGCAACGAAGGATGGATGTTGATTAAGCGGCCGGCGAAGTGATTGACAAAACCCGGCGTGAGGATCCGCATAAAGCCTGCGAGCACCACCAAGCTGGGCTCAAATTCATCAATGCAGGTGCTTAAAGCTGCGTCAAACGCCTCGCGGTTGGCAAAAATTTTGTGATCCAGCACACGGGTAGAAATGCCTTGGCTTGCGGCAAACTGCAAGCCCTGCGCATCCGCTTTGTTGCTGATCACCGCTGCCACTCTAGCGCCAAGCGTCTCCTCCCATTGCTCAGCTTGGGCTTTTTTCACGATGGCTGCCATGTTGGAGCCGCCGCCGGAAATCAAAATCACGATATTCTTCATAGATTCCGCATTATCCTCATCCCATGAAAACATTGACTCCCATCGAAGCCCGCGTGCTAGCCACACTCATGGAAAAAGCCCGCACCGTGCCTGACAGCTACCCGCTGTCCATCAACGCGCTCGTGCTCGGCTGCAACCAAAAAACCAGCCGTGACCCGATCATGGAAGTCTCAGACGACGATGCCCGTGCTGCTGCAGATGCACTCAAAGCCCGAAGCCTCATATTTGAAGCCAGCTCCAGCCGTGTGCCACGCTTTGAGCACAACGTCTATCGCGGCTTGAAAGTGAGCGACGATCAAGGCGCGATTCTTGGGCTTTTGATGCTGCGCGGCCCCCAAACGCCCGCCGAGCTGCGCACCAATGGCGACCGCTGGACACGGTTTGCCGATAACGCCGCCGTGGAAGCTCTGCTGGAAGAATTACAAAAGCGCGGCGAAGATGGCGGGCTGCAAAGCGTAGTCAAGCTGCCCAAAATGCCCGGTTCGCGAGAACACCGCTGGGCGCATTTGCTCTGCGGGGAGGTGGATATGGCATCCTTATCGTCGTCGGCGAGCGCTTTTATCCCCAACGACGACAGCCTCGGTCGGCTCACGAAATTAGAAAACGACCTGGCGCTGCTGAAAGCCTCGAACACGCAGCTGCAAGCCACGCTGCGCCATGTTTGCGAGCAATTAGGTATTGAGATGCCCGCCGAACCCGTCTAAAACCTTTGCGGCAACTGCCCAATTGGTGACACCATCCAGCGAACGAACGTGCTAAAAAGTAGGTTGTATTTTTGGAGACACCATGGATTTGGCATTCACCCCCGAAGAAGAGCAATTTCGCAAAGACATCCGCAGTTGGGTGCATGCGAATCTGCCCGAGAAGATTTCTCATAAAGTTCACAACGCCTTGCGCCTGACGCGCGACGATCAGCAAGATTGGGCAAAAATTCTTGGCAAAAAAGGCTGGCTCGGCTACGGCTGGGCTGCTGAATTTGGCGGCCCCGGCTGGAATGCGGTGCAAAAGCATTTGTTTGAAGAAGAATGCGCCTTGGCTGGAGCGCCGCGCATCATTCCGTTCGGCCCTGTGATGGTTGCACCCGTGATCATGGCTTTCGGTTCGCCCGAGCAGCAAAAGCGCCATTTGCCCGGCATTGCCAGCGGCGAAGTGTGGTGGAGCCAAGGCTATAGCGAACCGGGCTCTGGCTCGGATTTGGCATCGCTCAAATGCCGGGCTGAGCGCCAAGGCAACGAATACATCGTCAACGGTCAAAAAACCTGGACAACCCTCGGTCAATACGGCGATTGGATTTTCTGCCTCGTGC
>JANMDE010000531.1:0-5321 GCA_031376105.1 Variovorax sp.
ATTGATAACGTCGCCTTTGTGAAAAGCATGGCGGCGCAGGGCGTGTATTCCTCGATCTCGCTGGGCGTGAAACAGCCTGATTACGACACCGTGGATGCATTCGTGGCGCAAGGTCTGAGCCCCGACTACATCACGATCGACATTGCTCACGGCCATGCTGACAGCGTGAAAAATATGATCGGTTGCTTGAAAGAAAAGCTGCCCAAGGCTTTCATCATTGCAGGCAACGTGGGCACGCCTGAGGCTATCATTGATCTGGAAAACTGGGGAGCGGATGCCACCAAAGTGGGCATTGGCCCCGGCAAGGTCTGCATCACCAAGATGAAAACCGGCTTTGGCACGGGCGGCTGGCAGCTCTCGGCGCTCAAGTGGTGCGCCCGCGTGGCGACCAAGCCGATCATTGCCGATGGCGGTATTCGCGAGCATGGCGATATTGCCAAATCGATTCGTTTTGGCGCCACGATGGTGATGATCGGCTCTATGTTGGCTGGCCACGAAGAATCACCGGGCAAGACGGTGGAAGTGGATGGCAAGTTGTTCAAAGAATATTACGGCTCAGCGAGCGACTTCAACAAAGGCGAATACAAGCACGTCGAAGGTAAACGCATTCTGGAGCCGATCAAAGGCAATCTGCTCAACACGCTGGTCGAGATGGAGCAAGACGTGCAAAGCTCGATCAGCTATTCCGGTGGCAAAAAGCTGATGGATATTCGCAAGGTGAATTACGTGATTTTGGGCGGGGACAATGCGGGTGAACATTTACTGATGTGAAATCTATTCACTTGAACTCAAAAAAGCGCTTTCTCAGGCGCTTTTTTCTTGGAAATTCTATTCAAATCAAGCGTATTTGACATTGATTGAATATATTCTAAAATCTATTCACATCAAATCAACTTTCAATCATCATGCCAGCACAGCCCGCTCTGAGTTCGCCGCAAGCTTTGACCGAAGCCTTAGGCGATGACCTGCTCAGCGCCGCTGAGTTGATGGCTAGGCTCGGCTGCAGCCAAGCCACGCTCTCGCGTGAGGTGCGCAAAGCGGGCAGCGCGGTGTTGACGATGGGGCGAGCGCAGCGCACGCGCTATGCCCGTCTGCGGCCTGCGGGCGTGAGCCTGCCGCTGCCCATCACGCAGGTGGATGCGCAGGGCGGTTTGCAGCCGCTGGGGCAGCTTTACACCGTGGGGATGCATACGGGCTCGCGCACGGCGTTTGAGGGTGAAAAAGGTGTTGAATTGTTTGAAGGCTTGCCTTGGTTTGTGAGCGATATGCGCCCGCAAGGCTATTTGGGGCGGCAGTTCCCGCAGCGTTTACAAGAGGCTGCATTGCTGGATACGCAGCTTCAAACGGGCGGAGCGCCGCAATTGCCGCCCAGCATCAACGATTGGTCTGACGACCATGTGCTGCGCGCGTTAGATTGGGCGGGGCATGATGAGCCGGGCAACCTGATCGTCGGCCGGCGTGCACTCGATCTGCATTTGCGGCAAGCGCCGCCGCAGGCTGTGCCCATGGCGCAAAAGCTTGAGCGCTATGCTGTTTTGGCGCAAGAGTCGTTGAATGCCGATGGCAGTATGTCAAGTGCCGCTGGGGAGCAGCCGAAGTTCACGAAGTATGTGGAGACGATGAATGGCGCTGCGCATGTGATCGTGAAATTCAGCCCCGCAGACAGCGGCGAGGCAGCGCAGCGTTGGCGTGATTTGCTGCGCTGCGAGGCGCATGCACTGAATGTGCTTGCTGAGAATGCGACGCAAACCGGCGTGCAGGCGGCGCAGGCCACGGTATTGCATGACGCGAACCGCGTGTATCTGGAAGTGCAGCGCTTTGACCGCGTGGGCGCAAGAGGGCGACTCGGCGTTATAAGCTTGGGTGCAGCAGACGATCATTTCGTCGGCCAGCGCAGAAGCTGGATTCATACCGCGCAGCAGCTCGCTTTGCAGCGCCTGCTCTCCGCGCAAGATGTGCAGCGCATCGCTTTGCTGCAAGCCTTTGGTCTGCTGATTCATAACAACGACATGCACTTGGGCAACATTGCAGTGTTCTATGACAGCATAGGCACGGCATCATTTCGGCTCGCACCGATTTACGACATGCTGCCCATGCGCTTGCGGCCTGTGGGGCAAGAGCTGCGCGAGATCGCGCAGCCGCTGGTGTTGCCGCAAGCAGATTTGCTCGGCGTGTGGAGCCAAGCGCAGCGCTTGGCTGCTGATTTTTATGAGCGCGTCGACAGCGACCCACAGATCAGCGCCAGCTTTCGGCGCTTGATGCGCCCCGCAAGCGCTTAAGGCCGCTCCAACATCACCCCACGCGGCGAAGGCAGTGCTTTGCCGTCTTCGCCTAAGGCGGCTTCATTTGCTATATTTTTAGTAGCTAACTGTGTAGTATTTGCAGGGGCTAGAGCCGTCTTTTCTCTTGAAGAGCCTAGCGGACAAGCGCCTTTGGCGATGTACGACAGGGCGGTGGCGGTGCGAGTCTCAAGCGGGTCGCCGAAAGGGCGGGTCAAGTCATCAAAGGCGCTGCAGGTGGCGGGAATGCCGTTGGCGTAATCACCCAAGCCCAGTGCGTTGACGGTCTGCACGTTGACCGCGTTGTAAGTGATGCTGCAGGCATCACGGGGCTGAAAAGCGTAGGGCTTGCCAAAGCTGGTGGCTCCCACGGTGATGACGCTCATGTAGGGGCGCAAGTTGTTAATGAGCAGCTCGCTGGCTGACGCCGTGTTGGCGGAGGTGATGACCATCAGGCGCGACAAGCCTGCAAGCGGTGCGGTGTAGCTGCTGTTGCCAAAGCGTTGCACAAAGGTGTTGCTTGGGTATTTGCTGTTGTATAGGTATTGCGCAAACACTTGGCCATTGAGCGCGGAGCCGCCCAACAAATGGCTGAGATTTTGCGCCACCAAGGTGCTGCCGCCGCCGTTGTAGCGCATGTCCAAAATCACCTCTTGCGCGGCATTGGCGCGAAAATGGTCGATGGCCGTGGCCAACGCGCTGGCGCTGCTGCTGATGAATTCGTTGTAGGCCAAGTAGCCCACGCGGCGGCCATTGCTGGCGGTAAGCATGCGGTAGTCGAGCACAGGTGAGAGCGTGTATTCATCTGAGTTGACGCTGAAGCTGCGCGTGCCGTCCGTGGGGTTGCTGACTGTGAAGGCGCGTGGCACGCCTGCACTGCTCACAGTGGGCAGGCCGAAGCTAATGATATTGCTGGCGTTTTGGCCATCAATACTCACGATCGCATCGCCTCGCTTTAAGCCTGCCAAGCCCACCGGGCTGAGCGGCTCTGCGAAGCGCACGATCAATGAGCCTGCGGTGGGCGAGGTAAGCGAATAACCATAGCCTGTGCGCTTGCCTTCGGTGAAAAATTGGGTGAATGAGCTGGTTGATTGGGAATAGCTGTAGCGATCCGTGGGTTTGTAGAGCAAGGAGTCGAGGTAGGCGGCCATGTCGCTCGCGCTGTCGTTGGCTGTGCCTTGGCGGTCAAACCAAAAGTATTGGTCGTTCATGTAGTCACGCAGCCAAGCGCGCTGGCCGCTCACGTCGCAGCTGGCGGGGCTGAAGGGATAGCCGCTGGCCAAAGTGGTCGAGCCGCCACTTACTCCCGCAGCACCACCACCACCTCCACCGCCGCAGGCCACTAGGCTGGCCAATATGGCTGCACCCAGGCTCAGGCGAAGGTACAAGTTTGTGGCACGAAGCCAGCGAAATGGTGTCATGTTGATGCGGTCAATAATACGCTGGCCAGCTGATGCGCGCGCTGCCCCGGTGTGCACAGAGCCTCTAACACGCTGAAATGGTTGCCGTTGGGGATGTCTTCGCATACCCGCACGCAGCGCTTGCCCCAAGCCTGTTGAATCAACGCATTCTGCCGGCGGAATTCTTCGCTCTCATTTCCACCGCACAGCGCAATAAGCTGCCCTTGGGGCGCGGCAAAGTAAGCTGGGCTGCAGCGGCGCACCTGAGCGGCAGTGAGTTGCAAATCCGTTTGTAAATAGGGGCTGTGTATGAGAGGCGCGAGATCATGCAGGCCAGACAGGCTGAGTGCATTGCGCACCAGCTGCTTGGGCAAATCGGCGGCCACCCGCTGCCACTGACAGGCCAGCAGCATGGCCGCCAAGTGCCCGCCTGCGGAGTGGCCCATCACGGTAATGCGGTTGGGGTCTCCGCCATATTGCGCAATGTGGCGGTAAACCCAAACCAAGGCTTGCACTTGCTGCAACACGATCTGCTCCAGGCTGACCGCAGGGCAGAGCGCGTAATTGGGCACCACCACACACGCCCCAGCTTGCGTGAAGGCGGGGGCGACAAAGCTGTGGTCGGCTTTGTCAAGGCTGCGCCAATAGCCGCCGTGGATGAACACGAGCACCGGCTGGCGCGAGCCACCTGCGGGGAAGATGTCCAGCGTCTCGCTGCGTCGCGGTTCGCCGTAGGGCACATCCAGAACGCAGGCTTGGCTTTGCCGCACCCGCTCAGAATCTTGCCGCCAGCGGCTCAGATGCTCGGCAAAGGCCGGCACGCGCAGACGGTTGTTGAATTGGGCATCTAAGGTGGCGGGGTCAAATGTCATGATCTGCATCTTCGCACGTCAGCTAGACCTGACAGCTTGGCTTCAGGCTTCCAAGGGTTTTTCCTAGTGTTTGAAAAGAGGATACCTTTAAACTGTGTTCTGTATACAGAGTACAAAACCATCTCGCTTTTCAATCCGCCCATCGCTATGCCCGCCACTCTGCACAAACTAGATATCGCCCCTGATTTGGTCGATCGGGTGTATCGCAGCCTGCTCGACGCGATCAGCGAAGGCTCGCTTGCTCCCGGGGCGCGTATCACGCAAGAAGAGATCGCCGAGCAATTGGCCGTGTCGCGCCAGCCGGTGCTGCAAGCGCTGCGCCTGCTCAAGAAAGACGGCTTGATTTTGGACGCACCGGGGCGCGGCATCTTGGTGGCTCCGCTGGATGCCCAGTGGTTGGCCAATGTTTATCAAGTGCGCAGTGCGCTAGACGGTTTGGCCGCACGCTTGGCCTGCGCAGGAAGCTATGAATTTGATAGCGATTTGATGGCTCGCGGGCGCAAGGCGGCGCGCGGCAAAAACATCAAAGCCATGATGGATGCTGACATGGCCTTTCACACCGCCATCTACCAAGCCGCCCGTAACCCGCTGATCGAGCAAACCGCCCAGCTGCATTGGCGGCATATTCGCCGCGCCATGGGTGCGGTGCTGCATAGCTCGGGTCTGCTTGAGGCTGTGTGGGCCGAACACGAAGGCATTGCCCGCGCCATCGTCGCCAAATTGGCTGACCTGGCCGAACAACTCCTGCGCGGCCACGGCCTGCGCGCCAG
>JANMDE010000022.1:0-5116 GCA_031376105.1 Variovorax sp.
CACGTTGTCCTTCCTTGATTTGAATCCGTGCGGGTACAAATGCAGTCTTAGCAGCACCCCAGTTGTTATTCACTACACCCGTAATTGCATGTTCGCCGGGTTTGACATTAAGCACTGCATAGGTTGAAGCAGGCAAAGTGAAGGGTTTTTTCCCCACGAAATCAATTTGCAAAGCATCTGTGTCGTGTGGGGCGCGAAGCAGGTAAATGATGCCTTGACCAGGCATTGGATCTTGCAGGGGTACGGTTGGCGGCGGCTGATAGTAGCTCAGTGGTTTGTTATCCGCGCAGCCCACAGAAAGCCATACAAACACCATTATCGAGAAGAGCCGCGACATAGAGCAGATGATTTTCATAAGTTCTTTTTAATTAGAACAGCCAGAAACGTTAGGATAATTGTTTTGGCAAAAACCAACAACAAGCGGGGCGGAGACCATTGGGCGGTTGGATCAGAAATTTTTTGGAAGGCGCGTGGAGACCAAGGCTAGTATGCCGAGGCCGTAATCGCGTGTGTTTTCAAAAAACTGCTCTGACGACTGCCCGATGGTAGGCCGCAGGTACAGAAGGTTGAGTGAAGCGCCTAGAAATCCAATACTATAAATTCAATAGCACCTCGCGCAATAAATACGCTGGCTATCAGCCAAAAAACTCAAAGAATCAAGGCCTCACGCAATCCGCGAAGTAACGCTTCACGCCATCTTTGCCGACCTCTTCCACCAAGCCGTGAATATCGTTCTCAAAGCCGGGGCATTCTTTGGCGAACTCGCGGTTGAATTTTAGGTAGTCAACGATGCGTTTGTTGAACACTTCGCCGGGGATGAGCAAAGGGATGCCGGGTGGATACGGCGTGACGAGACCCACGGTGATGCGGCCTTCTAGGTGATCGATTTCTACGCGATCTGTTTTGCGGCGGGCAATGTGGGCATACGCATCGGAGGGTGTCATCGCTGGCTCTAAGCTGGAGAGATACATATCAGTAGTTAGGCGGGCAATGTCGTATTTGGCGTAGAGGTTGTGCACGTGTTGGCACAAGTCCTTCAAACCCATCTTTTCGTAATGCGTGTGTTTCTGGCAAAACTCGGGAAGGATGCGCCACATGGGCTGGTTGCGGTCGTAATCGTCTTTGAATTGCTGCAAGGCGGCGAGCAGCGTATTCCAGCGGCCTTTGGTGATGCCGATGGTGAACATAATGAAGAAGCTATACAAGCCCGTCTTCTCGATGATCACGCCATGCTCAGCAAGGAATTTGCTCACGATGCTGGCGGGGATGCCGGTCTTGGCGAATTTGCCATTCAAGTCCATGCCTGGCGTGACGATGGTGCTCTTGATCGGGTCGAGCATGTTGAAGCCTTCGGCGAGATTGCCAAAGCCATGCCAATTGCTGGCGACGTTTTCGCCTTTCTTGGTGGTTCGGGCTTCGCCTTTGATGATCCAGCTGTCCGCCTTGCCGATGCCGTCTTCCACCAGCTTGTCGGGGCCCCACACTTTGAACCACCAGTCTTTGCCGTATTCGGCATCGACCTTGCGCATGGCGCGGCGGAAATCTAAAGCCTCGGCAATGCTCTCTTCCACCAGAGCTGTGCCGCCGGGCGGCTCCATCATGGCAGCGGCCACATCGCAGCTAGCAATGATGGCATATTGCGGCGAGGTAGAAGTGTGCATCAAATAGGCTTCGTTGAACAACGCCCGATCGAGCTTGCGATTTTGCGCATCTTGCACGAGCACATGGCTGGCCTGCGAGATACCAGCGAGCAATTTGTGGGTCGATTGCGTGGCATACACCACGGCCTCTTTCGGGCGCACGCGCTTTTTACCCATCGAGTGGTAAGTGCCATAAAACGAATGAAAGGCAGCATGAGGCAACCAAGCTTCGTCGAAGTGCAGATTCTCAACATAACCATCGAGCATTTTTTTGATGGTTTCAGTGTTGTAAAGCACGCCGTCATAGGTCGATTGCGTGAGCGTGAGCACGCGAGGCTTCACTTTTTTCGGATCAACGCCTTTGAGCAATGGATTGGCCTTGATCTTGGCCATGATGCTGGCCGGCTCAAACTCTTCTTTCGGAATCGGGCCGATGATGCCGAAATGATTGCGTGTGGGTTTTAAGAAAACCGGAATTGCCCCCGTCATCACAATCGCGTGCAGAATCGATTTGTGGCAATTGCGATCTACGACCACCACGTCACCTGGCGCAACCGTGTGATGCCACACCATTTTGTTGGATGTGCTCGTGCCGTTGGTCACGAAGAAACAATGATCGGCATTGAAGATGCGCGCGGCATTTTTTTCTGATTCGCCAATCGCGCCATCATGATCGAGCAATTGACCCAGCTCTTCTACTGCGTTGCACACGTCGGCGCGCAGCATGTTTTCGCCAAAGAATTGGTGAAACATTTGGCCAATGGGGCTTTTGAGGAAAGCCACGCCGCCTGAATGACCGGGGCAATGCCATGAATACGAACCGTCTTCCGCGTAATCGAGCAGGGCTTTGAAGAAGGGGGGTTGAATGCCTTCAAGATAGCTCTTGGCTTCGCGCGTGATGTGTTTTGCGACGAATTCTGGCGTGTCTTCGAAGGCATGCAAGAAGCCATGCAACTCGCGCAAAATGTCGTTAGGCAGATGGCGGCTGGTTTTGGTTTCGCCGTAAATATACAAAGGCACATCGGCATTCTTGCGGCGCACTTCTTGAATGAACTCGCGCAAGTTGAGCACAGCAGGATCTAAATCGGGGCCGGGGGTGAATTCGTCGTCATCCAAGCTCAAGATGAAGGCGCTGGCGCGGCTTTGCTGTTGTGCGAATTGACTCAAATCGCCATAGGTGGTCGCGCCGAGCACCTCAAAGCCCTCGTCCTCAATGGCTTTGGCCAAAGCGCGGATGCCCAAGCCTGAATTGTTTTCAGAGCGGAAGTCTTCGTCAATGATGACGACGGGGAAGCGGAATTTCATGGCTTGTCTGCCCAGAGGGAAGGTAAAACGCGAAGTGTAAGGATATTCCGTGTCACTTGGCTTGTAATCATCAGCTTTTGCCCCAAAATGTGGTGCATCACACACATTGGAGGGCTAACACATGGATGCTTCAACATTTTGGTGGATTGCAGCGGCGGGTTTGGTGATTGCGGAGATGCTGACCGGCACGGTGTATTTGCTGGCTATGGCCGCTGGTTTGATTGCAGGTGCCTTAGCTGCCCATGCAGGTTTAGCCATGAACCTGCAAATCTTGGTGGCTGCTGTGGTGAGCACGGTGGCCACTTTGGCTTGGCATTTCAGCCATGCGCGCAAAAGCCGGATGTCTTCCGTACACGCCAACGCCAACACAGATGTGCATCAGGACATTGGCGCGCAAGTGCAGGTCGACGCTTGGCAAACCGATGGCACGGCGAAGGTGAGCTACCGTGGCTCGCAATGGAGCGTCGTGGCCGCCGTTGGCAGCCCAATGCAACCGGGCCTGCATCGGGTCACGCAGGTCATTGGTAGCCGCCTTGTCGTCGAGCAGATTTAAAAGTAACTTAGGAGAACAGCATGGGAATTGAACTAGCAGTCATCGGATTTGTCGTTGCGGTGGTTTTTGTCGCCAAGACATTCAGGATCGTGCCGCAGCAAAATGCGTGGGTCGTCGAGCGATTGGGAAAATACTACGAAACCCTCGGCCCCGGGCTGCACTTCATCACGCCGTTTATCAAGCGCGTGGCCTACAAACACAGCCTCAAAGAAATCCCGCTGGATGTGCCCAGCCAAGTGTGTATCACGCGAGACAACACGCAGCTGCAAGTCGATGGCGTGCTGTATTTTCAAGTGACCGATGCGATGCGCGCCAGCTATGGCTCGTCCAACTACATCATGGCGATTTCTCAGCTCGCGCAAACTTCTCTGCGCAGCGTGATCGGTAAATTAGAGCTCGACAAAACCTTTGAGGAACGCGCCATCATCAATTCACAAGTGGTGGCAGCGATTGACGAAGCGGCTTTGAACTGGGGCGTGAAAGTGCTGCGCTATGAGATCAAAGATCTCACGCCACCGAAAGAAATTTTGCATGCCATGCAATCGCAGATCACGGCTGAGCGCGAAAAGCGCGCCTTGATCGCGGCTTCTGAGGGCCGCCGCCAAGAGCAGATCAACATTGCCACAGGTGAGCGCGAAGCTTTCATCGCTCGCTCTGAAGGCGAAAAGCAGGCCGTGATCAACAAAGCGCAAGGCGATGCGCAATCCATCACGGCGGTTGCAGAAGCCACAGCGGGCGCGATTGAGCGCATTGCTGCAGCCATTCGCCAGCCTGGCGGCGAACAAGCTGTGCAACTGAAAGTGGCTGAAATGGCGGTGGAAGCTTATGGCAAAGTAGCTTCGGATGCCACCACCACGCTGATTGTGCCGAGTGACATGTCGCAAGTCTCTACGCTGATTGCATCGGCGATGAAGATGACGCAATTGGGCGTAACACCGAAGTAATAGCCAAAGTAATTTTTATCTACGCATTGCATCATGACCAAGAATGTTTTGGGCACGGCTCTCGTGCCCTGCTCCTACGATCCGCTCACCGGCTACTACCGAGACGGCTGCTGCGAGACCGATGAGCATGACCACGGTACACATGTCGTCTGCGCTCGCGTGACGCATGAATTCTTGGTCTTCTCGCTTGAGCGCGGCAATGATTTGATGACCCCGCGCCCCGAATATCGTTTCGCAGGCTTGGAAGCGGGTGATCGCTGGTGTCTTTGCGCCGCGCGTTGGAAAGAAGCCTTTAACGCTGGCGTTGCGCCGCCAGTAGTGCTCGAATGCACGCATGAAAAAGCACTTGAATTTGCCACGCTTGAGCAATTCAAAGCACACGAATTCAAAACGCCTTCCATAGGCTCAAAAGAGCCTCAAGACAAGTAGTTTTTCAAGCGTTTTAGGCCACTACCCGCTATAGAATCTGCGCAGCGTGCTATAAAATTTATAGTAAAACTCCATGTTAAAATATTCCCTTCACACGCTGCGGAGGGATGGCAGAGTGGTTGAATGTACCTGACTCGAAATCAGGCGTAGATGCAAGTCTACCGAGGGTTCGAATCCCTCCTCCTCCGCCAAATCAAAATGCCCCACAGAGCTAGGCCCTGAAGGGGCATTTTTGTGTTTGTTTG
>JANMDE010000044.1:0-3685 GCA_031376105.1 Variovorax sp.
CCACTGATTCGCGCCCAGCCGCTTCACCCAAGCCTTGCAAGCGACGCGATCATCGCTCTCGTCAATGGATTGCTTGGGCAACCAATCTGCCAAGCAATTACCAATCTCACGGTGCTGCGCGTCGAAAAACGGCAGAGTCAAATGTTTGGTGGTCGCGCGTGGGTTCATAAAGCGCTCCTAGACTTAATTGGGGTCAGAACCCAATTAATTTCAACAAATGCAAAGGCATAAGAAAAACACCGGACGCAAAAGACGCAGAAGTTGCGCAAAAGACGCAGAAAAAACCCAACAACTGAATGCGCGAGTGAAGCAACGGGCGCGCAAGAAACAGCCAAAATTGAGAATATCTCCCTGGCTACTTTTTGCGTCTTTTGCGCAACTTTTGCGTCCGGCTGTTTGGCATTCTGATTTTGCATCTTAATCCCCTCCAAACACAGGCTTTTGCTTTGCCACAAAAGCCTCATAAGCGCGCCTGAAATCTTGGGTTTGCATGCAAATCGCCTGCGCCTGCGCTTCGGCTTCGATGGCTTGGTCGATCGTCATGCTCCACTCTTGATGTAGCATGGTTTTGGTCATGCCGTGGGCAAACGTCGGGCCGTTTGCCAAAGAACGTGCGAGTTTCAAAGCGGCAGGCTGCAAATCAGTGCTCTCATGCAGCGCATTGAAAAAGCCCCAGTTCAAGCCCTCGTTTGCCGTCATCGCGCGGCCTGTGAAGAGCAGCTCAGCGGCGCGGCCTTGGCCGATCATGCGGGGCAGCAAAGCGCATGCGCCCATGTCTGCGCCAGCCAGGCCCACGCGGGTGAAGAGGAAGGCGGTTTTGGCATTTGGCGTACCCAAACGCAGGTCAGCGGCCAGCGCGATCATCGCGCCAGCGCCAGCGCAGATGCCGTCAATCGCGGCGATCACAGTCTGCGGGCAGGCCTTGATGGCCTTGACCAAATCGCCCGTCATGCGCGTGAATTCCAGCATCTCGGGCATGCTCATTTGGGTGAGTGGGCCGATGATTTCATGCACATCGCCGCCGCTGCAAAAATTGTTTCCACTGCCGGTGAAGACGACGACCTTCACATCGGTCGCATAAACAAAGGCGCGAAACAGATCGCGTAGCTCGCCATACGAATCGAAGGTGAGCGGATTCTTTTTATCGGGGCGGTTGAGCGTGAGGGTGGCAATGCCAGCGTCAAATGCATAAGAAAAATGCTGCGCTTGATACGCTGCTTGCGCAGCAAATTGTGGGTGCATCGGGTTGTGGGCTTCAATGAAGTGCTTCATGGCTTAGGCGGGGAGTTCGGTCGTTAAATTCATGGCAAAGGCGCTGTCTTTAACGCGGCCCAGCAGCTTGTGTAGGTGCGCCATGTCTTTTTCGCCAAGGCCTTCAAAGGCTTGCGTGATCCAGACTTCATGAGCGTGTGCCATGGTTTCAAAGCTGCTGCGGCCAGCATCGGTCAGGCGCACCAGATAGGCGCGCCGATCCCCCTTGACGCTCAGGCGCTCCACCAGCCCTTCGTTGACCAACTGATCGGTGATACCCGTGATGTTGCCCCCTGTGACCATCAGGCGACGCGAGAGTTCGTTCATCTTCAGGCCGTGCGGCGCACGCTCCAATTGCGCCATCAGATCAAAACGCGGTAGTGTGGTGTCAAACTTTTCTCGCAGTGCAGCGCGGACATTGCGCTCGATCAGTTGCGTGCAAGTGAGCAGGCGCAGCCACAGGCGTAGCTCGTCAGCATGGTCGGTGTGCAGGCGAGTTTCTAGATCACTGATATCTGATATGTGGCTGATATCGGTCATGTGGATATCTCCTCAGACAGTTTGGTTTTGATAGCAAGCTGTGTAGTGTTTATAGGGGAAGCAAGCTGTTTTTGCTTAAAAATCTCACGGTACATCTGATCGCGACCCGACAGGTAGGGCTGCGGCCATTCCACATCGCGGCTTTGCTGCTGCGCCGCTTGATGCAGCGTCCAGGCCGGGTCAGCCAAATGGGGGCGGGCGATGGCGCAAAGATCGGCGCGGCCTGCGGCAATGATGCTGTTGGCATGATCTGCCTCAGTGATCGCTCCCACCGCGATGGTGGCAATTCCCACTTCGTTGCGGATGTGATCTGCAAACGGTGTTTGATACATACGGCCATAAATCGGTTTGGCGGCGCGGGTGGTTTGGCCGCTTGAAACGTCGATCATGTCAGCGCCAGCAGCCTGGAAGAGGCGAGCGATGCTGACGGCATCTTCCACCGTGTTACCTCCCGGTGCCCAGTCATGGGCAGAGATGCGAACACTGATCGGCTTGCCCTGGGGCCACACTTTGCGAATGGCTTTGAATACTTCCAGCGGGTAGCGGCAACGGTTTTCTAAACTGCCGCCGTATTCATCGGTTCTTACATTGGTCAAAGGGCAGAGGAAGCTGGAGAGCAAGTAGCCATGCGCACAATGCAGCTCTAGCCAATCCACGCCCGCCGCATCTGCGCGGCGCGTGCTCTCCACGAAAGCGGCCGTGATGTGGGCCATGTCAGCGCGCGTCATGGCTTTTGGGATTTGGTTTTGCACGCCATAGGCGATAGCGCTGGCTGCGAGCAGTGGCCAATTGCCTTGTGGCAAGGGTTCATCTGTCGCTTGCCAGCCGAGCTGCGTTGAGCCTTTGGGGCCGCTGTGGCCGAGTTGCAGGCCTAATTTGGCGCTGCTGGTTTTGAAGAATTGCGCGATGCGAGACAGAGCCACTTGCTGTGCATCGTTTTCTAGCACCGGGCAGGCTGGCGTGATACGACCATCCATGGTGGGCGATGTCATCTCGATCATCACCAGTGCTGCCCCGCCTAAGGCGCGAGCGCCCAGATGCACCAGATGGAAATCTTGCAACTCGCCACTGACTGCGCTATAAGTGGCCATCGGGCTGACCACAATGCGGTTTTTCAAGTGCACATCGCGCATTTTGAAGGGCGTGAGCATCGGCAACACAGGGTGTTTCGCAGCAGGTTTTTTCGCAAACCAGTTCTCATAACCCAGCAGCCATGATGCATCACGCACCCGTAGGTTGTCGTGGCTGATGCGCTGGCTGCGCGTGAGCAAGCTGTAGTAAAACTGCTCGGCCTCCATGCTTGCATAGCGCTCCACGTTTTCAAACCATTCGGTGGAATTGCGCGCTGCGTTTTGGATTTTGAGCACCTCAACGCTGCGGCGCGCTTGGTAAGCTTGCAAAATCTCAGGCAAATCATTGCTATTGAATTGATAGCTAATTATACTGGATTCATAAGGGGTAGATGCTGATTTCTCTTGCAAGCTGGCTTTTGAAGACGTGCTGCCGAGATTCGCATGTCGTACAAACTCATCGGCCAAATCAATCGCATCTTCCAGCGCTAATTTCGTGCCTGAGCCAATCGAGAAATGTGCGGTGTGCGCTGCATCGCCCATGAGCACGATGGGCACGCGTTTGCCGCCAATCGTCTCCTCATGCACCCAATTGCCGCACACCACGCGCGGAAACTGAATCCAAATGGCGCTGCCGCGCAGATGCGTGGCGTTGCTCAGAAGTGAGTTGCCGTCGAGATACTTGGCAAAGAGCCTCTCGCAAAACGCAATCGCTTCTGGCTGCTCCATCTGATCCAAGCCATGCGCCTTCCACACCTCATGCGGGGTTTCGACGATGAAGGTGGAGGTGTCGTCGTTGAATGTGTAGGCATGCGCGGCAAACC
>JANMDE010000045.1:0-5931 GCA_031376105.1 Variovorax sp.
TCGGCGGCGGCAAGCACCGCACGTCTGTGGCCTTTCGCACCAGCGCTGATGCCATGCGCACCAGTGGTCAACTGCTGCCGATTGTCATTGAACAGCCCGCTCCTCTCGCTGCAACACCAGCCGCCGACACGGCCGGCCCGGTTGCACTCGAATTGGCATCTGCCGATATGCTGTCCATGGAATTGCCAACGCCTGTCAAAACAGAAGTACTCGATGCGCTCGATGCGCCAGTGGCCTTGGACTTACCAGAGTTCACATTGCCCGAGCTCACATTGCCGGAGCTCTCCATACCTGTCGTCACGGCGGCCGCGGTGTCGACGGTATTACCAACGCCCGATTTCTCCCTGCATCTTGGTGATTTAGACAGCGCATTGGCCATGCCTGCCGAGCCAGCCATGCTCGAGCCCGAGCCGTTCGTTACCATTGCCACGCCAGTGCAACCGGTCTTTGATATTCCAGTTGTCATGGATACGCCTGCTCTGACACCGAGTTCAGAGCCCGACCTGGATTTGATGGACTTCCAGTTTGATGACGCGTTCATCACGCCTGAGATTTCTGCTGTTGCGGCCACCCCCGCAGTAGATGCGCCTGCAAGCAATGCCCTCACGGCAGATGCTGGCTCCAGTGTCGACTGGTCAGCGCTGACGCAACCGATCGCTACGACACAAATGCCAGAAGAGCCCGCAGCTGCCGTCACCGAGCAGGATGCAGACGCTTTGGTCACAGCAGAGGAGCTTGCCGCCTTTGAGCAAGCCATGATGGCCATGGACAATGCGCCTGCCGAACCCGCAGAGCAAGCGCCCCCCTTTGATATGTTGTCCATGCAAATCGACAGCCCGATCGAAGCCTCGGAGCAGAGTATCTCTATCGATGCAATTGATTTGCAAGCCCTCCAAAATTTAGCGCCTACCGACTTGCCAGCCACACCCATGGCCTTTGGTGCCACGTCACTGGCCACCACCTTCCAGACCACGCCGCAATCCCTCACTTCGCGCCGCGGCGATGAGGAAGACAGTGCCGCCTACACCAGCATGGCCACAGTGCCTGCTTCGCTCAGCCCCATCGCACCACCCAGTTCGCCCAGCGATCTAGGCATTGATCTCGGGCTAGGTTTCAGCTCAATTTCCGCCCCCGCATCATCAGCTTCGTCTGGCGAACTCAATTGGTTGACCGCAGGCGCAGTGAGTGCGGTCGCTGCCGTAGGCGTGGGTGCTGTTGTTGCGAGCAAGCCTGCTTTGAAGTCAGTTTTAGCGGAACGGTCGATCAGCCCCGCTAGCGCAGGCGGATACGCCGCAGAAGAGCAATTTAAAGCGATTGGCCCGCTGCGCGTTAGCTTGCCTTTGTACAACGTTTACCTCAACGAGGCCGATGAATGGTCGCGCCGCTTGGCCAACGGACTGGCTGAATGGGCGATGGAGCCGCATGCCAAGTTGCATAACGACGCGATTGCTTTCTCCCATTCCTTGGCTGGCAGCTCTGCCACAGTGGGCTTTTCTGCACTGTCCGGACTCGCCCGCTCGCTGGAAAACACGCTCACCCATATGCAGCGTATCGAAGAAGATGGTGATTACGATCCGCACAGCCATGCCAGCTTGTTTGTCAATGCCGCAGAAGAAATCCGGCATTTGCTGCATCAGTTTGCAGCGGGCATTCTTAAAGATGGCTCACCTCAGATCGAAGCCGAGTTAGCGCGTTGCATGCAAGCGCCCTTCCCAGCCGAAGAAACCACCGTCACTGAAAGCGATGCCTTTAGCGAACTATTTTTTGAAGCAAGCGATGCTCCCGCCCCTATAGAACCTGCACAGTCTGCTCCTGAATTAATAGCAGTCACAGAACCAACTGAAGCCGCGCCCTCACCCGCTCCCATGGCTCCTGCCGCCGAACCCACCGTAAGTTGGGCCACGCCGCAAGTGCTCTCGGTGGGCGCAGCGGCAGTTGCCGCCTCCTCAGCAGCCATCGTTCTCAACACCGAATCTCCTCCTGCCACGAGCGCGGCCGTTGAGGTCAAGTCAGCCCCCGAAGTGGTTGCGATCAAAGAGGCGGTGAACACACCTCTGCCTGCCGCAGCAAGCTTAAAGGAAGCGCCCGTGTTGGCGGTGCGCAGCCGTCAGATCGCTCAAGACGAGATTGATGATGAGATTGATGCGGTTGACGCACTCGACCCAGATCTCTTTGAAATCTTTGAAGAAGAAGCGCAGGAGATCTTCCCTGCCACCGCTTCTGCTTTGCGCCAATGGGCGGCTCGCCCTGACAACATGAGCGCACGCGGCGAAGTGTTGCGTGGCCTCCATACCCTGAAGGGCAGCGCCCGGTTGGCCGGCGCCATGCGCTTGGGCGAACTGTCTCACCGCATGGAATCCAGTGTGGAGAATATTCCGCACGAAGGCGCTCGATCTGCTGACATTGAACAACTGATGGCACTGCTCGACGGCATGCAGCACAACTTTGATGTGCTGCGCAATCCAGCCTTGGCCGCCGAACAGGCCAGGCCCACGGCCCAGAGCGCTGCCAACCCAGTAGCCACGGCCGCCATGACCAGCGCCACACCAATGGCTCCGCTGCGCCCCATGGCAGCCGCCACAGGCATCGTTGCTCCCGCAGCGCTGCGCAGCGCGCCCGGCCAAACGGTGCGCGTGCGTGCTCAGCTCTTAGATCGCCTGATGAACCAAGCCGGCGAGGTCATGATCACGCGCTCCCGTTTGGAAGCTGAGCTGTCTCAGCTGCGCGGCTCGCTCACCGATCTGGGCAGCAACTTGGAAAAATTGCGCTCCCAACTTCGCGAGCTTGATGTGCAAGCGGAATCGCAAATGCAAACCCGGTTGCAGCAGACCAAAGAAACGGAAGAATCTTTCGATCCTTTGGAATTTGACCGCTACACCCGCGTGCAGGAGCTCACCCGGATGATGGCTGAGTCGGTCAACGACGTGGCCACGGTGCAGCGCAACATCCAGCGCACGATTGAATCGACCGAAGATGATTTGGTGATGCAAGCGCGGCAAACCCGCGATTTGCAGCGCGATTTGCTGCGCACGCGCATGGTGGAGTTTGAGGGCATTTCTGAGCGCCTGTATCGCGTGGTGCGCCAAGCGAGTAAAGATGCTGGCAAACAGGTCAAGCTGGATATTCTGGGCGGCACGATCGAAATGGATCGCGGCGTGTTAGACCGCATGACACCCGCGTTTGAGCATCTGCTGCGCAACTGCGTTGCACACGGTATTGAAACCGCCGAGGCACGCGCAGCAGCTGGCAAAGCCGCCAGCGGCGAGATCGTCATTACCCTTCACCAAGAAGGTAACGACGTTTCCATTGAATTCCGCGACGACGGCGCTGGCCTGAACATCGCCCGCATCCGCGAAAAAGCTATTTCGCAGGGCCTGCTCGGCCACGATGCGCCGCTGGCAGACAACGATGCTGCCAACCTGATCTTCACGCCCGGCTTCTCCACAGCCGCCACCATCACCGAGCTCTCAGGCCGCGGCGTCGGCATGGACGTGGTGCGCTCGGAAGTGGTCGCCTTGGGTGGCCGTATCGAAACCTCCACCTCCACCGGGCAAGGCACCAGCTTCAAATTGGTGTTGCCTTTGACCACGGCGGTGACGCAGGTGGTGATGATGCGCATCGGCCAACTGTCGATTGGCGTGCCAGCCAACTTGATCGAGATCGTTCGCCGCGCGACACCGAAAGAGCTGCAATCGTCTTATAACAGCGGCACTTACGAATATGCTGGAGAGAGCCTACCCTTCTTCTGGGCGGGCGCATTGCTCCAGCATTCTTCCGCCAGCAGCGAACCCGTCACCAAGACGCTGCCCATGGCCGTGTTCCGCTCTGCCGCTCAGCGCGTGGCCTTGCACATCGACGAAGTTTTGGGTAACCAAGAGGTGGTGGTGAAAAACCTCGGACCTCAGCTGTCTCGCCTGCCCGGCTTGGCCGGTATGACGGTGCTGGCTTCTGGTGCGGTGGCGCTGATTTATAACCCCGTGGCCTTGGCCACGGTGTATGGCAGCCAAGCCCGCGCGATGAGCTTCGACCCAGCGCAGCCGCATGCGCTGGAAGGCCAGGCGCAGATGAAAGATGTGAGCGATGCGGTGCCGCGCGAGCTCTCCGGCGATGCGCAGCCCGTGGTGCCGCTCGTGCCCGCCAACCCTGCTTCGATCTCGGCGCCTGCCATTCCGATGGTGCTGGTGGTAGACGATTCGATCACGGTGCGCCGCGTCACGCAGCGCTTGCTACAGCGCGAAGGCTACCGCGTCACCATGGCTGCCGATGGCCTGCAAGCGCTGGAACGGCTAGCCGAAGAGCTGCCTTCCGTGATCTTGTCAGACATTGAAATGCCGCGTATGGACGGCTTTGATCTGCTGCGCAATGTGCGCGGCGATGCCAAGCTCAAGCATTTGCCCACGATCATGATCACCTCGCGCATCGCCGAAAAACACCGCGAGTATGCATTTGAGCTGGGCGCAAATCATTACCTCGGCAAGCCGTACAACGAAGAAGAGCTGCTGAGCTTGATTCGCCGGTATGCGAGGGAAGAAGTGACGGTTTAAAGTTCGCTACTTTCGACAAACGCCTGCGGCTCCTTTGTGAGTGGCAGGCGTTTTTTCTTGAATGAGTGCTGAGACAGAAATACCGAACAGCCGGACGCAAAAGCCGCAAAAGTTGCGCAAAAGACGCAGAAAATACCAGCGAAGAGGGACTCCTACGTGAGTCTCGTCGTATTCGTCATTGCTTTGGTCTTTTACTTTTTTGTCCTTTTCTTTTTTGCGGCTTTTGCGTCCGGCCGTTCGGTATTCAATCTTCAATCAATCAAACCCATTCTGCCGCCAAGCCTCAAACACGCTCACGGCGACAGCATTGGATAAATTCAAACTCCGCTGCCCCTCGCGCATAGGCAGGCGCAGGCGTTGCTCGCTCGGGAAGCCGTCTCGCAGCTCTGTAGGCAGGCCAGCGGTCTCAGAGCCAAACAGCAACCAATCTCCCGGCTTGAACTCTTGCGCAAACACGCTGTGGCTGCCGCGCGTGGTGAAGGCGAAGATGCGGCTGGGATTGGGCTGGCAGGTGGCTAAAAAGGCGGCCCAATCGGCATGGCGCGAGAGGCTGGCGTACTCGTGATAATCCAGCCCGGCGCGGCGCATGTGTTTGTCGTCAAAATTAAAGCCCAGCGGCTCAATCAGATGCAAGGCGCAGCCGGTGTTGGCGCACAGGCGGATCACATTGCCAGTGTTGGGCGGGATTTCGGGTTGGAAGAGGATGACGTTGAACATGGAAGGATTGTCTCGCAAGAAAAGGGCTGGGAAGAAGGCTGGGGCAAGCGCACAGGAGCAGGCTAAAAAGAGGCTGTGGCTCGCTGAGCCGCGCAGGTAAACTAAAGGGAATCCTCTTCCCACGATGTCTCTCTTCAAATCCGCCTCCGTCGTCTCCGTTTGGACCTTGGCTTCGCGCATCACGGGCTTGGTGCGGCAGCTCATCATTGCGGCGATGTTTGGCGCGGGGCCGATGACGGATGCATTCATGGTGGCATTCCGTATTCCCAACTTGCTGCGCCGCTTGTTTGCCGAGGGCGCTTTTAGCCAAGCTTTCGTGCCGGTGTTGGCGGCCAGCAAGGAGAAAGAAGGCGAAGAGGCCACGCGCGTGCTCATAGACCAAGTAGCCAGTGTGTTGCTCTGGGCGCTGATCATCACCTGCATCATCGGCATTGCCGCCGCGCCGCTCTTGGTGTGGGCCATGGCCAGCGGCTTGCAGCAAACGCCGCGTGCGTTTGAAGTGTCGGTGCTGATGACGCGCTTTATGTTCCCCTACATCGCCTTCATGTCGCTGGTGGCGCTTTGCTCCAGTGTGCTCAATACGTGGAAGAAATTTGCCGTGCCTGCGGCCACGCCGGTGCTGCTGAATGTGGCGATGATTCTGAGCGCTTGGCTGCTGGCGCCGCAGCTC
>JANMDE010000085.1:0-2910 GCA_031376105.1 Variovorax sp.
CAAAATCGTCGCGGCGTTCCAGCTGTTCACATAACTGCATAGATTGAAGATAAGCCCATGCACAGGTGGCCGGATCTGCTTCCACATGCTCTTCTAGCAGCCGCAAAGCCCCTTCGGGTCTTCCGAGCACACACAGACCATTGACCGCGGTACGCAGCTCCAGCAAATGCTCCATAGCATTTTCGCCACGGTGCGGCATGATGCGCATCTGTGCGAGCAGATCAATATTGGCCTGATCAGCGTTATGACTTGAGGCTACAGTTGCATGCTGCTGGGCCTGCAGCTCCAATTCGTAAGATCTTTGCGCCTCTTCGTCGTACATCAGCTGTGTTGCGGCATCGTGGGAATCGAAATGCAACAACGTCGAGGGCGCTGCCGTCGTTGGTGCAGCAGTCGTCGCACTGGCTGAGTCTTGACGAGCTGCGAGGCCCGTTTGTCGTTCAGCCCGCCGACGCAGCATATTGCCCAAGACGCGTTTGGACATGCCTAGTAAGCTGCGATCTTGCGTCTGCCAAGACAGTGCAACCAATTCTTCTTCGGTCGGCAGCGCATGAGATGCTTGCGTTTTGGGTTGCGCCCATTGAGGTGTATCTGCATTTTTCGGCGCAGTTGCTGATCTCTGTGTTGCGGCATCGGGCGCAGCGTCGACCGAGGTTTTGATCACGGCAGACATCGTTTGCGGTGCAGGTATCTTCGTCGCTGAACCGGGCAAATCTGTGGCGAAATCGGTCGCTAAATCAGGCGAATCTTCCAGAAAGAAAACTGAAGATTGATCCTGCAATTCTGGTGTCGGCTCTTGCACCACCGGCTGTGAGTCTGGATGCGCCAGCAGGTCTAGGTCGCGATCTTCCCTTTGAAGTCTTTTGCGTCGCTCTAGCCACCACAAAGCCCCGAATCCAAGCAAACCTGCAGCGCCCGCATACACAAGCGGATGATTGAGGCGCTCATCGCGCGCCTGCGATAGCTGGGCTTGGAGTTCAAGAGCCTGCGCTTTGGCGGCGGCGGCTTCTCGCGCGAGCGTGTCTGCACGGGCCAGCAAGCGCTTGCGCTCACTCTGCCGCTCCTGCGCCACCTCGGGCTCCAAGCTCATGCTTTCCCATAATTCGCGTGCCTTCTCGCGATCCATGACAAAAGTTGGCTGTTCAACCAACTCCATGCTGCCGCGCAAGGTAGGCTGAGTCGCTTGGTCAAAAGCCAAAGGGTCTTGCAGCATCAAGCGTGACTGCACGCCACCCAATTTAGCATTCGCTTTAGAAGCAAGATCAGTCACAACGAGCGCCGCTTCACCAGGCTGGTAACAGGTGCGCAAAGCCAACCGGCGCGCGCTGCTCATCATCAAAGCTCACCACCTCATAAGCCTGCGGGCGCGAAAGCAGTTCACGTAGCAGCAGGTTGTTCAGCGCATGGCCAGAGCGAAAGGCAGAATATGCGGCTAGCAAAGGCTTGCCCAAGCAATACAAATCGCCCATAGCATCCAAGATTTTGTGCTTAACGAATTCATCGTCATAGCGCAAGCCTCCAGTGTTGAGCACTTTGTAGTCGTCCATCACGATGGCATTGTCTAAGCCTCCACCCAGCCCCAAGCCTTTGGAGCGCAGTGTTTCAACATCTTTGGTAAAGCCGAAAGTACGTGCACGAGCAATATCGCGAGCATAGTTACCTGTCGATAAATCAAACTCTACGATCTGGCCTGTGGCATCCACCGCCGGATGGCCGAATTCGATTTCAAAGCCAAGCTTGAAGCCTTCAAAGGGCGAAAGTCGTGCCCATTTGAGTTGCTCGCCTTGGCCTTGGCGAACTTCTACCGTCTCTAAAACTCGTACGAAACGTTTGGGAGAATTTTGGGTTGTGAGGCCCGCACTTTGCAGTAAAAAAACAAAGGAAGAAGAAGAGCCATCCAAAATAGGCACTTCTTCCGCCGTGATATCAATATAAAGATTGTCAATGCCCAAGCCAGAGCAAGCAGATAGCAAATGTTCAATCGTTTGCACGCGTGCGCTGGGCTGGCTGGGTGAGCTGATACTCGTGGCCATGCGCGTGTCGGTCACGGACACGCTGCTGACCGGGATGTCCACTGGTTCCGCCAAATCCACGCGGCGAAAGACAATGCCGGTGTCTGCGGCAGCAGGCCGCAGAGTCAACTCCACACGCTGTCCGCTATGCACGCCCACGCCGACGGCTTTGACGAGTGACTTGATGGTTCTTTGTAACAACACAATTCAATTTTAGTGGACAAAAGCGCAAGGGCGCGGAGAGTTTCCCCTCCACGCCCTTTTTGGATGACACTGATTGGCAATCAATCGGCTTGTTTGCGCAGAAAAGCAGGAATTTCCAGATCGTCCATGCCGCCAGCTGACAAAGCATCGACCTTGGCCGTGGCCTGCGTGCGGTTGGTACGCCAGACGCTGGGAATGTCAACGCCGCTGTAGCCCGCACCGTGCGCCGCGCCCATACCCACGCTGGCTACAGGGCTTTGACCGACTACCTGATTCACTGTAGGGATGCTTGGTAAGCCAAACGCATCGTCTGTGCCAGTTCGCACCACTTGCATCGGGGGTGCCGTGCGACGGGCACCTTGGCGCGACAGCCCGGTGGCAACCACGGTCACACGGATGTTGTCACCCAAGTTGTCGTCGTAGGCTGTGCCGTAGATCACATGCGCATCGGGCGAGGCGTAAGCGCGAATGGTATTCATCGCCAGCTTGGATTCACTCAATTTAAGAGACCCTTTGGCCGCCGTGATCAGCACCAACACACCTTTTGCGCCTGACAAGTCAATGCCCTCTAACAGCGGGCAAGCGACGGCTTGCTCCGCCGCGATACGAGCACGATCTGGGCCATTGGCTGCGGCTGTACCCATCATGGCTTTGCCTGGCTCGCCCATCACCGTGCGCACGTCTTCAAAGTCCA
>JANMDE010000095.1:0-1862 GCA_031376105.1 Variovorax sp.
AGCCGCCCAAGGCATTGCATATGAGCGCATCGTGCTGGCGGGTTTTAGCCAAGGCTGCGCGATGGCGCTGCACACCGGCTTGCGCTTCCCGCACAAGCTCGCGGGCATCATGGCCCTTTCGGGCTACCTGCCGCTGGCCGAGCGCTTTAGCACCGAGCGCCACACCGCCAATGCCACCACACCCATCTTCATGGCGCACGGCACGCAAGACCCCGTCGTCCCAGTGGCTCGCGGCGAAGATTCCCGCGACGCACTTGCCGCGCTCGGGCACCCCGTGCAGTGGCACACCTATCCCATGCCGCACAGCCTACACCCGAAAGAAATCAAAGACATCAGCGGGTTTTTGCAGTCTGTGCTTCCCGCCTGAGTGGCTCTGTTTCCGCGATTCAAAGGCTCAAACTCCTCACGCTAGAACACTGGCTGGCGGTTTGAATAACTTAGCCAAGTTGGCTATTTTTGGCTATCTGCATTAAAATCTGGGTCAGTCAGTTGTCAAGGAGCGCCCACAACATGCAAGTCAATATTCTGCAAGCCAAAAACCAACTATCGCAACTCATCAAATATGCGCAGGCCGGCGACGAAGTCGTCATTGCCAACCGAGGCGCGCCCGTTGTGCAGCTGATACCTTTGATGCCTGAAAAAGCTGGCCTTGCGCCCAAGACTGCCGAGCCGAATTTTTTGCATTGGCTAGAAGCCAACCCCTTACCTCGCCATGCCCATAGGACAGCGCAAGAAATTGACGCAGGCATTGCAGAAGAACGCAGCTCTTGGGACTGATGAACGGGACTGATGAATGGGACTGATTTACCTTGATGCCTGCCTGCTGATTTACGCGATTGAAGACCATCCAGTATGGGCCTTTGATGTGCGTACTGCTTTAAAGAATGAGCCGAACGCACGCTTTGCAGTGTCACCACTCATCAAAATGGAATGCTTGGTCAAGCCATTGAAAACAGGCGACATCGCCATGCAGCGCCGCTATGAAGCGGGTTTGAACGAATTTGTTCAATTGCCCATGACAGAGACGATATTTCTTCAAGCGGCCATGCTGCGTGCGCGCTTTGGTTTAAAAACGCCCGATGCATTGCACTTGGCTTGCGCGCAGCATCATGGTTGTACAGCACTGTGGACGAATGATGACCGTTTGGCGCAAGCTGGGCATGGGCTGGTACGGAATATTTTGAAGTGAATCTCGCTGACCTCAATGCGCCTTAAGAGGAATCGGCCTCTAGCCGTCATGAAATATACCTAAGATGCTATGAATTTAGTAGTTACTTAACGTGCAGCCTGACCTTGGTTTATGCTCACGCTCATGACCCCGACCCGCCGCCGCGTGCTTCAAGCTCTTTTGTATGAGGTGTTTGCCATTGCCTTTGTGGGGCCGGTGCTCGGCTGGGTTTTTGACAAGCCGCAGGCTTCTACGTTTTTGCTGGCGGTGGTGTTGTCGAGCATTGCGCTGTGTTGGAATTATGTTTTTAACGCTTTGTTTGAAAAGTGGGAATCGCGCCAGCTTGTGAAGGGGCGCAGCTTCGCGCGGCGCATCGCCCATGGCGCGGGCTTTGAGGGCGGGCTCACCGTGCTGCTGGTGCCGGTGATGGCTTATTGGCTTGAAACCAGCTTGCCTACGGCCTTTTTGGCCAATCTGGGCTTGCTGGCGTTTTTCTTTGTTTACGCGATGGCCTTTACTTGGGCGTTTGACAAACTATTTGGCCTTCCGCAATCGGCGGTCTAGCTGCCTAAGCCCCCAACCGCTTCAGCAGCACGGTGAGCCCGCCCTCAAAGCCCGCGCCATGGGCGATGCGCCGCGCGAAGCTGCGCCCCTTCACAAGCTGGCGCGATTCCCACTTTTCAAACAAAGCGTT
>JANMDE010000102.1:0-2114 GCA_031376105.1 Variovorax sp.
TTTTTATCCGCTTGTAGCTCGCTCAGCACCGCGCTACGCTGCTGAGCATCGGGCAATTCCACTAGAGCCACAGCAAACATCGCACCGCCCGCTTCGCAGCCCGCCATGTGCATCATCAGCTTCTGGCCAGCCAGCTCCACCGGCCGCGAGCCACGGTCGGGTTTGCAGGGCAGCAAGGCCGTAACAGGCGCTTGCTCAAAGCTCACATCGCGCCAGTTGAAAGTGGGCGTGCAAGCCAGCATGGCGCAGGTGGCCGTCAACATCACTACTAATTTGATAGCGAACTGTGTCCGTTTCATAACGGGGAAGTGCTGATTTCTCTTAAAAAACATGTCTTATTATCGTTTGGAAGCAAAATAGCGCTTTCCGTCCTATTTTGCTTGCAAAAGTTCATCCCCACTCATGGCACATCTTGTTTTGGTTCACGGCGCATGGCACGGCGCTTGGTGTTGGCGCCGCGTGCTGCCTCTGTTGCGTGCAGACGGTCACACAGCGCATGCCATCACGCTGACTGGCGTGGGCGAGCGAGCCCACCTGCTCTCCCGAGAGATCACGCTGGAGACGCACATCGCTGATGTCGTCAATTTGATCGAAGCCGAAGAGCTGCAACACGTGACCCTTGCTGTGCACAGCTATGCTGGCATGATCGGCACGGCAGTGGCAGATCGCATGCCGCAGCGCTTAAAGCATCTCGTGTATGTCGATGCCTGCATCCCTGAGCCGGGCGAGAGCTGGAGCTCGCGTCACAACCCCGTGACCCAAGAAGCGCGCATCAACGCTGCCAAAGCGCACGCCCTCAATGCATTCCCGCCACCCGATCCCACTGTCTTCGGCTTAAGTGGCGCTGACCACGCTTGGGTGCAACGCCGCCAAACGCCGCACCCGGCAGAGCCCTATACACATGCGCTGGATTTCAGCGCCGCTCGCGTGGCCAGCGTGCCGCGTACCTTCATTGACTGCACCACGCCGCCACTGGCCACGATTGACAGCATTCGTCAGCGCGTGCGCGACATAAGCTTCTGGGGCGGCCTGTGGCATCAAGGTTCGGGCGGCGCACACATCGAAGTCATGGCCACCGGGCATGACCCGATGGTAAGCGCACCGGCTGAATTGGCTAAAATTTTGCTCCACTGCGCCGCCTAAACGACCTAGACCGTCATGATTGCACGCCGCGCCCACATGCGTAACGCTATTATTTTGATAGCAAGCTATCTATATTTTAAAAGGGCTAAAGCCCAAGATAATTCCAAACCTCCGCTGCTGCCTTGGCCCGGAGATTTGCCTGCACTCGGCCTGCAAGCGCAGCGCCAAGGCGAGCCGCTGGTGCTCATGGTGAGCCTGCCTGGTTGCCCATGGTGCGAGCTGCTTCGCCGCAATTACCTGGGGCCGATGCGCAACGAAGGTGTGGCTGCATTTGAATTCATGATCCATGACCGCAGCAAGCTTTTGCTCGATTTCAAAGCCCAGCGCACCACACCTGATGCGCTGAGTAAAGTGCTAAAAATCAAAATCACACCCACCCTGCTCTTCTTCAACGCACAAGGCCAGGAGATCGCGCCGCGTATCGAAGGCGTTGCCTCAGCAGATTTCATCGGTGCGATTTTGGATGAGCGCCTGGCCACCGCCCGCGAACGCATCAAAGCGGCGCGCTAAGCTCTGGTTCATGCTCTGTGCACAACGCGCTTTGCTGTGCTAACCTAACTGTCCTTTGTCGTTTTTGAGGAGACACAGCATGCCCGGATTACTGCCTAACGTTGACCCCAGCGGTCTGCTCGAATTTTCTGTGGTCTATACCGACCGCTCGCTCAACCACATGAGCCAGCAGTTCGGCGGCGTGATGCGCGATATCTCGGCCATGCTCAAAGAGGTCTACAACTGCCATAGCGTTGCGCTCGTGCCGGGAAGTGGCACCTTTGGCATGGAATCCGTCGCGCGGCAGTTCGCGGGCGACAAACCCGTCATCATCATCCGCAACGGCTGGTTTTCCTACCGCTGGACGCAAATCATCGACATGGGCAAGATCACGTCGCGTGCCACCGTGATGAAAGCTCGCCCGATCCGCTCTGGCGAGCAGCAAGCTTGGGCACCTGCGTCGATTGCAGAAGTGATTGCAG
>JANMDE010000132.1:0-7670 GCA_031376105.1 Variovorax sp.
GAGCTGCCCGCCCACTCTATCGCCACCTATGTGGTGGATGCCCCGCGCCCTACCTAGGCGTCTGCAGCCATCGCGTACAACTCAGCACAAACCGGCTTGGGTTGTCGATCAACCGTGTAGATCCCCCAATGCTTTTCGGGCTCAAGCGGGTCAGGTGAGCCCTTCCAAGGTTCGTCAAATGCCTCGAACAAAAACACTGCAATGCCTGCGCTGCGCGACCACTCCATCAATTGCTCACAATAGATGAGTTGCGAGGCTTCGTTGGCGTAATGGGCCGGCATACCTCTTCCATTGGATCGAGTTGCCCAACCCGCCTCGGATATCACTATCGGTTTGCCGGGATGGGCGCGTGTGACCGCTTCGATATTACTGATTGTGTAATCCAACGCATCGTTGACAGACTTGTATTCCCAAAGGGGATAGGTATGGATCGAAAGAAAGTCGAGCTCAGGTACGAGCGGACTAAGTTTTTCGACCCACGGAACGTAGTTTTCGCAGAAAGTGATCGGTTGCTTTAATCGTTGTTTCACAAAGCGAATGTGCTTGACCATGCTTTCAATGGGAACCAAATGATCCGTCCACTCTACAGTGGCTTCATTGCCGACAGCAACAGCACACACGATATCGCTGTATTCATCACTCAATTGCACCAAGCGCTCGAGTTCGCGTTGATTCGCCTCGAGGTTTAGTTGGATCTGCGCATCCGTGAGCTTGGCACCCCATGGGCAATTCGGATTGGACACTTCGCCAGCCAAGTAAGCACCCAGCATGATTTTGAAGTTGAGCGCATCTTGCCTGATCACCTCTAGCACCCGCGTTGCGTGCTCACTGCAATCGTAAAGGCGCAGATACCGCCACTGGCCGACCAGTAACGCCAGGTCTTCGCGAATTTCGGAATGGCTAGGGAAAATTTCTTCGCCCGGGCTTTGCCCACAGCGATAGCCAGAATAACAAATGGCATTCCCGTTCGGAAAATAGTTCATGACTTTTTATGATGTTCGAATAGTAAGGGTGTGGCGAACCGCTTCAATATTTGAGACGTGCTTGGGCATCCCACAAGCCCCAATAGGCTCCGACATCCCCCTCCGCCCCGACCTTCCAAGCTTCATCGAAAGCAGAGAAGTAAAACAGATCAACCCCGGCTGCATCTGCCCACCGACAGCTGTCGATGAAATAGGCCATTGCGCCTTCAGGAGACGGACTGGCTCCATGGAATGGCGAGCCTTTGTCAGGCCATCCCGTCTCGCTGATCACAACTGGCTTGCCTTGGGCGACAGCTAAGGTTCGCTGCACCATATTCTGCATATAGGCGATCGCACCCTCGCGAGCACATCCCTCCCAAAACGGATAGCAGTTTGCAAAAATCACATCGCATGCAGCGGTGATTCGAGGATGTTTTTCGAACAAGTAATACGCGTCCACGTAGCCCACCTCCACGCCAGGCAGCGCCTCCTTGACGCGTTGGATATAGCTCAATAACTTATCCTCATCCATGTCTTCGCGCAGCAGTACTTCGTTGCCGACGGCAATCCGATCTGCGTGCCCTGCTTTGCCAACCGCGATGACTGCTTCAATTTCTCGCTCATTGATCGCATCATCCGTACCTAACCATGCGCCAACCAGAGTTTTCAAACCCAGCTGATGCGCTATCGCGGGCATGAGCTCACTGCCCTTACAGCACGAGAAGGTGCGAATCCATTTGACATGCGGCGCGATCACCGCCATTCGCTCAAAGATTTGAGCGGCTTCGATCACTGAGTCTGGTCCTTGACCGTCAAGATAAGGGCTAAAGCAAAGGCCGTGTATTTTCCCATTGAGAGTGCGATGGACTTCATCACGCAACGTCCTCATCGCCGCTGCCGACGCTTGAGTGGCCAGTTGCTGCTCGACCGGAGTCCAAACAACATCGGAAACACTGCGCGCCACAAACCCTGCGCTTGCCGGGCTTTTGACGGGATTAAGGTGATGACTGTCTCTTGGCAAACTTGCGCGAGGTATTGACATGAGTTTGATCTTTCTTAACTGAATACATACACACTGCTTTGCGCATATCGAACAGCAATTACTGGTTCGACAATTGCGAATCAATAGCGACTTATTTCTTACGGCTGTAAGGTATCTTTCCCTTACCGCGGGGAACGATCTCGCCATAGCCTGAAATCTTGTCGTAGACGCGTACGTAATCGACCAGCATCTGAGCGGGAAAGCTCGTTTCTGCGTTCGGGTGACCGGGGAAATTCCCGCCGACGGCCACATTCATCACGATATAAAACTCTTGATCGAAAGGTGAGGGCCAAGCGTTGATGTCGCTTTCAGTCCTTGGAGGTAAGCCACCTTTCTCGTCGCGGCGCGAAGTGCTCCACCAGAAGGATTGTGTCGCCCAATGTTGGTCATCAACAAACCATTTGATCTCGCCGGGCGTCCACTCCACCGCATAGACATGCCAGTCAGCAACTGTGCTGTGATTGTCCAAGGTGTGTGTGTGAGTCACCAGTTCTCGCTTGGGAAAACCAGAACCAAAGTGAATCGATCCCAGAACTTGCGTAGGGATTTCGCCGACGATCTCCATCACATCTATTTCACCAGACGCCGCCCAACCACCGTACTTTTCATGAAGAGGCAACATCCACAGCGCCGGCCAAAGGCCCTTTCCATGCGGGACCTTCGCACGGAACTCGAACCGACCATAGCGCTTAGCAAACAACGGTGTGCCATCTTTTTTGCGGGTCTTGAGGCGTGCTGAGGTGTAGCCACAACCGTGCAGAGACTCCTTGACTGCACTGATGGTGAGCACGCTATCCGTCACCGAAACGTTGGGAGAACGGTCGGTGTAATACTGCAATTCCTCATTACCCCACCCGGGAATCCAAGTATGGCTCTGATAATCAAAGAAACCGTTGCCTATATCAAAGTCCCATTTATGGGGATCAACGACGCTGCCATCGAATTCATCAGCCCAAACTAGTTTCCATCCAGGTCGCTTCTTGGACTTCATTTCGCTTCATCCTTCAAGTCACAGACACCCACGGTTTTAGACACACTGGACATCGCGCATCTCATGCCATTCAATCGCCTTGTTAATTTGTGCATATCAATCTTCCTATGTCTCCAGAACCGCCAGGCGTTCTTGCGTTGTTCCCTCGATTGGATGTCTTTTCTCGGCACCGCTTGTAAGCGCATCTAGGAAGCCTCGATACCACATAGCGCTACTCTTGAGCGTGCGTTTTTGTGTTTCGTAATCGACGTGAACGATGCCAAAGCGCTTTTCATAACCCGAAGCCCATTCGAAGTTATCAAGCAAACTCCAAACCATATAGCCGCCCATTCGGACACCTTGCTGCATTGCTTCTGCCACCGCTGCGATATGCTGTGCAATATATGCGGTGCGATCGTGATCGTTGACCTGCCCTTCATGCAAAGTGTCTTTGAATGCGCCGCCGTTCTCTGTGACGAACAAGGGCGGTACATCGTAGTCGCGATCCAAGCGAAGTAGCAACTCGGTCAGGCCTTCGGGATAGACTTCCCAACCCATATCAGTGACGTCACGTCCGCTGCTATGCACATCCCAAGGCCCCTTCGCGCTGACGACGGAGCGAGAATAGTAGTTCAGACCGAGGAAGTCCATCTCTTCCGAAATGACGGCCATGTCACCAACCAAAACCTTGGGCGCATCTTTTCCAAGGAACTGCAGAACATCTTCTGGGTATCCTTTACCGAACAATGGATCCATGTACCACCGAACGAGCCGTCCATCCTCCAGCTTCGCCTTATCAATGTCAGCCTGCTCATCGGTTGCGGGGTGCATGGGTGATAAATTAAGTACGATACCCAAATCGCTTGGCACACCGTCTGCGCGCAAGGCCTGCATCGCCATGCCATGGCTGAGCAACAGATGATGGGATGCCTGCATCGCAGCTGCTTGATCTTTAAGGCCGGGCGCAAAAATGCCTTGCTCATACCCAAGCGTTGAAATGACCCAAGGCTCGTTGTGGGTGGTGATGGACTTGACGCGATCACAAAGGCGACGGCCCACTTCTCTTGCATAGTCCACGAAACGATGCGTCGTGTCCCGATTCACCCAGCCGCCGAGTTGCTGCAATTCATCGGGCAAATCCCAATGATTGAGCGTGAGATATGGGTGCACACCACGCTCAAGCAGGCCGTCTATCAATCGATCGTAAAAAGCAAGGCCTTTTTCGTTCCAAGCGCCCATGCCACTTGGTTGAACTCGAGGCCACGAGACCGAGAAGCGATAGGCATTCACGCCCAAACCTGCAATGATGTCCAAATCGGATTCCCACCGATGGTAGTGATCACATGCGGTATCGCCGTTGCTAGCATCGGCAATCGCGCCAGGCCTCCTACAGAAAGTGTCCCACGTAGACAGCCCTTTACCGTCTAAAGACGCGCCGCCTTCGATCTGGAAAGCGCTGGTCGCCACTCCCCACACAAAGTCTGACGGGAAACTGCCACGATCTAAATGGGGTGGAGTAAATCGCATGGATTTCTATTTTTCTGTAATTTCTGAAGCCGGGAGTTACTGCGATGACCAGCGTCTAAAACCTTCACTCAGAATCTTGCTGTGCTACATATGAGTGTTTCTTTGCCTTGCGCTAATCAAGACGGCCTGAAAACAGGCCTCTCAGTAGCGAAATACTGATGCACGCCTTTGATTATGAAAGCGCTTTCATGGAATTCTATACTGGGTTGAGTCGGTTTTTACTAGGGTAATCCCGAAATTTATTGCCAGAAGGTTGGCAAATCTTCGAAGCTTAAGCAGGCGCTTTGGCCGGGCCTGTTGAGCCGCGCACAATGAGCTGCGGCGGCGGCAGTTGAATGGTGGGCTTTTCACCTGCTAAAAGCTGCAAAATGGCACGCGCAGCTATCGTCCCGATGTCATATGCTGGTTGGCGCACTGTAGTGAGAGGCGGCAATGCGTAATTGGACGTAGGCAAATCATCGAACCCAACCAATGACACGTCCTCAGGCACCCGAAGTGCGCGCATTTGCAATCCGTGCGCAGCACCGATGGCCATCTGATCGTTGGTGGCAAAGATTGCGGAGAATTTCTGTCTTACTGAGAATAAGGCTGCGACGGCTTCTAAGCCACTGGCTTCGTCATATCGCCCTGTCACAACAAGCTCTTGCCGAAATGGGACGCGCGCGGACTCAAGGGCGGACTGGTACCCCAGTAACCTTTGCACAGCATCGGGGTGGTCCGCATCACCAGCGATGAACGCGATGCGCCTGTGTCCCAAGTCGAGGAGATGCTGCGTCGCAAGCCTCGCTCCATCCTGATTGTCAAAGTTCAAGGAGTAGAGGCTAGGAGCTTTCAAGTTTCGCCCCGTCACAACGACAGGAACTCGTTTGGCACATGCCTTGAGAGCCGCATCAGACAGACGTCCGGTCAAGACAATGATGCCATCGACGCGCCTAGACAGCAGGATATCGATGCAGCGAGATTCGTAGAATGCATTCCAGTGACCACTTACAAATAAAGGGCTGTATCCCAACGGATCTAGCGCATCTTCCACCCCTCTGAGTGCGACGCCATAAAAAGGGCTATCGATGGCCTGCGTGACCACGCCGATGCTCATGGTGCGGCCGCCGGCCAAGCCTCTAGCGATCGGATTCGGTACAAATCCGAGCTTGGCAATCGCAGCCTCCACCGCCGATTTTTTGACATCGCTGACGATAGCCGTGCCATTGAGTATTCGCGAAATAGTGCTGGGTGATACGCCGGCCTCGCGAGCCACGGTCGCGATGTTGACGGGCAATTTTGATGCGTTTTTCATCTTATTCAAACTATCCTCAATGCATTCGGGTATTGCTTTTTCGACTTCATCTGCATAGTATGCCTCACCCGCCACCTGAGATCATCCAAGAGAGATTGCTTAGCTATGCCACCCCATTCCCAAGTCCTTCACTACCAATTTAACCACGACACGCGACACGCTGGAGGTGCAATATGACCGCAGGTAATGCGATTGATGGCCGCTTCCTGAAAGAAGACGATGACGCTTGGTACCGTATAGAACACTATGATCAAATGCCCCCCTTTTTCATCGCAATAGCCAGCGACAGTGACATTTGGGCCTACGTCTCCACTTCTGGCTCATTGGCGGCAGGCCGGCACGATGCCGAGGGATCATTCTTCCCCTATGAGACCGTCGATCGTATTCACTTACGCTGGGAGCACACAGGGCCGCGCACATGGATCCGCATTTTTGACACGGATCGAAACCAAACGGCAGATTTGTGGCAGCCTTTTGCACCGAAACCCGGCGGCGCGGTTGGCAAGCGTTCAGTATGGAAAAACCTGTCGTCGACGCGTTTGCGGTTTCGAGAGGAGCACACCTCTGGACGGCTCGTATTTGAATACGAATGGTCGAGCGCCGCTCACTTGGGCTTGGTACGTATCGCGCGACTCCTCTCAATGGGAGATCCAGTGCGTGTCGAGGTACTCGACGGGCTGCTGAATCTCGTTCCTCCCGGTGTGAGTGTTGCGCACGCAACCACCATGAGTTGCCTTGCTGACGCGTACAAATGGAATGAATTGCTCGCTGACGGCAGGCTCGGTCTATTCACGTTGTACGCAAAGATCTGGGACCGCGCCGAGCCCAAAGAATCGTTTCAGGCTTTGGTCGTCTGGCAAACTGGGCTTCCGCCGGGTAGTCGTGTATTGCTATCTGATGCGCAAGTGGGGCGCTTCTGTCGAGGCGAGGGCGTATCCGAGGAGACGTTAACGCGAGGCCAGCGCGGCGCATTTTTGGCGTATTTCTCAGCCGAAATAGATCAGCGTGGGAAAGTTTGGGAACTGGTCATCGATTCACCGAAATCACAAGTGCAGGTGGCAGACCTCGCAGAGCGCCTTAGCACCGGCTATGGCACTGCTCAGCAAGTTCACGATGCCGTGAAAGCCAATACGGTTGGTGTGGACGAACTCCTTGCGCGAGGCGATGCATTCCAATACTCAGCAGACCTGATGGCCGCCGCACATCATCGCGCAAATGTGCTCTTCAACATCATGCGTGGAGGCGTTTTCGCTGAGGGTACGATGCTACGTCGAGACCAACTGCGCAGCTTTTTGAAGACACGCAACCAGCCATTGGCGTTAGAGCTGGAGAGACTTGTCAATAGTTGGCCTGACTGCATCGAACGTCGTGAAGCAATTCAATCAGTTCAAGCGACTGGCAGGCCAGAACTAGAACGCCTTGTGCTGGGATTTTTGCCATTGACTTTCAGCAGACGGCACGGGGACCCAAGCCGCCCGTGGAACAAATTTGTGATTCAGTCCCGCGACGAGCATGGTCAGCGCAAAATTGCTTACCAAGGCAACTGGCGGGACATATTTCAGAACTGGGAAGCGTTGCTTGCCAGCGAGCCAGACTACGCCGGCTCAATGATTGAAGCGTTTCTTGGCGCAATGACGGCTGATGGCTATAACCCCTATCGTATTGGCCACGACGGCATAGACTGGGAGTTGATTGAGCCAGAAAATCCTTGGAGCCACATTGGGTATTGGGGCGACCATCAGGTGATTTATTTGCTGCGCCTGCTTGAGGCTTCACAAGCGAGAGATCCGACATTGATCGCGTCGTTCTGGGATAAAGCAGTCTTCAGTTTTGCCGATGTGCCTTATCGTCTTCGCACCTACGCGGAACAGGTCG
>JANMDE010000137.1:0-5969 GCA_031376105.1 Variovorax sp.
CTCGACCAAACGCGCCAGCACCTGCCGCGTGGCCATCGAGGAAATGCCTTTGAGAGTGATCGTCATACAACGAAGACTATCCGTTTTACTTGTTGTATTTATCAATCAAGCTGCGCGCTTCGGCAATGAGCTTGCCGCCATCAATGCCCTTGCCTTGCATTTCTTTGATCCAATCCGTCTCCACGGTGGAGGCCGTGCGCTTCCAGCGCTGCGTCTCGGCGATATCGAGCGAAATGATGCGGTTTCCGGCTTTGCGCGCCAAATCCAAGCCAATCGCGTCGCCTTCGTCCATCGCTCGGCCAAACATCGTCGCTGCAGCCATGCCTGAGTTGTCGTCAATCACTTTCTTCAAGTCTGCAGGCAGCTTCTCGTAAGCGGCTTTGTTCATCGAAACAGCGAAGGTTTGCGTGTAGAGGCCTTGCTTGCCAGCGAAGGTGGTGTGGTTTTTCACCAGTTCTTGCACTTTCAGCGCAGGTGTTACTTCCCAAGGAATGGTGGTGCCGTTGATTGTGCCTTTCGACAGCGCATCCGTCACTGCTGGCACAGGCATGCCAACAGGTGTGGCGCCCAGCTTGGTGAGCATGTTAGAGATGACGCGCGAGCCGCCGCGAATTTTCATGCCGCGCAAGTCCTCCATGTTTGTCACAGGCTCTTTGGTGTGAAAGAGGCCAGCGCCATGGGTGTGAACGCAGATGAGTTTGACATCTTTGAATTCCTCCATCGCAAACTTTTCCACATACTCTTGGAAAGCGCGCGAGCTGGTCTCTGCACCGGAGGTCATGAAGGGCAGTTCAAACACTTCGCAGCGGTTAAAGCGGCCTGCGGTGTAACCCAAAACCGTCCAAGTGATATCGGCCACGCCATCGCGGGCTTGGTCAAAGAGCTGGGGGGGCGTGCCGCCCAAGGCCATGGCGTTGAACTGCTGAATCTTCAAGCGGCCACCTGATTCTTTTTCGACCTTGGCAATCCATGGCGCAATCGCACGAGCCGGAATCGTGGCTTGCGCAGGCAGCATTTGATGAAAGCGCAGCGGGCCTTGCTGTGCGCTGGCCAAGCCAGAAGCAGCCAAACTGGCGGCGCCTGCGGCTTGAATAAATTGTCGCTTGGAAAGATGGGATGGGTTCATGAGGGTGTCTCCTGTTAATTCACCTCTATTTTTTCAGCTTTACGGCGCTGCCGTGACCTCATTTTGCCTGCGCCAGCCGCTAGCAGTTATGCAATACGTCGATATCAGTAGTTATCCCATGCCCAATTCGTCAATTGCGTGGAATCATCTTCTGCTATAGCTGAGTTGCTAGAAATGGAATGAATCAGATGGATTTACGTCAATTGGAATACTTTGTTCGCGTGGCCGAGTTGGGCAGCTTCACGCGGGCGGCTCAGCAGCTGCGTATTGCCCAGCCCGCGCTCTCGCGCCAAGTGCGCCTGCTCGAAGTGGAACTGCGGCAAAACTTGCTCACACGCAATGGGCGCGGCGCTTTACCCACCGAAGCTGGCCAGCTGCTGCTAGAGCATGGGCGCGGGATTTTGCATCAGGTAGAGCGCGCCAAAGAAGAGCTGGGTTTGGTGCGCGGCGGGCTCTCGGGCCGAGTTGCGGTGGGCTTGCCTACCAGTGTGGCGAGGGTGCTGGCGGTCCCGCTGATCAGGGAGTTTCGCAAAAAGCTACCTGAGGCTACGATCGCCATCAGCGAAGGCCTCTCGGTGGCGATGCAAGAGTCGCTGGTCAACGGTCGGCTCGATATTGCTCTGCTTTACAACGCTTTTGCGACGCCAGATATAGAGCTGACTCCGCTGCTAGAGGAAGCGCTGTATCTCGTCAAACCCGCTGCGCTCAAGCATTTGCCAGCAGCCAAAGCGCAGCGCGCCGCAAGCCCTGTCAAAAAAGCAAAATTAGCCAAAGTCACGCTGCAAGACGTGGCGGATTTGCCGCTGGTGATTCCCACCCGGCCCAACGCGATTCGGAATTTGGTCGAAACTCGTCTTGGCGATTTGGGTCTGCGCCCGAAAATTGCGCTGGAAATTGATGGCGTTTCGGCAATTTTGGAGCTGGTGGCCGATGGCGCGGGCTGCGCGGTGTTGCCGCAAAGTGCGGTGGGCAACATGCATGGCGGCATTGAGGCGATGCAGCGCTTTGATATTGCGCAGATTGATGGCCTGCTCAGCCGTCTGAGCCTGGCCACCAGCGCCCTGCGCCCCAGCACGCTCACGCAACGCGCCATGCAAGAGCTGATCAGCAGTTTGGCCAAGCCGCTGATCGTGACGCAGTCTTGAAGCTGGCTTGAGTTCACTATGAAATCTATAGCACGCTTTGCAATATTTATAACGGCAAGCTGCCTCTTTTGCTTGCAAACGATGGCGCAAACGGCTGTTTATCCGAACAAACCGATCCGCATGATCGTGCCCTTCACGCCCGGCGGCACCACTGATATATTGGCCCGCGCCATCGGCATTGAGCTCAGCAAAGCCTGGGGCCAAAGCGTGGTGATTGACAACGTGGCGGGCGCGGGCGGCAGCATTGGCGCTGAGCGCGTGGCCAAGGCCGCGCCGGATGGCTACACGCTCATGATGGGGCATATCGGCACGCTGGCCGTCAACCCCAGCCTGTACCCCAAGCTGCCCTATGACCCAGTGAAAGACTTCGCACCGGTGGCTTGGGTGGCGCGGGTGCCCAATGTGTTGGTGGTGCATCCTGGCGTGCCTGCGAAAAATTTGCCCGAACTGGTGGAATATCTTAAGAAAAACCCCGGCTGCGCCAACTATGGCTCCGGCGGCAACGGCAGCGCCGCCAATCTCGCCACCGAGTATTTCAAGATGCAAACCGGCACTTCGCTGGTGCACATCCCCTATCGCGGCACAGCGCCTGCGGTGAATGATCTGCTGGCTGGGCAAATTCAGGTGATGTTCACCGGCGCGCCCGCCCTGCTCGGCCACATCAAATCAGGCGCACTGCGCCCACTGGCTGTGTCGAGCCCCAAGCGGCTCGACGCCCTGCCCGAGGTGCCCACGGCGGGCGACGCATTGAATCTGAAGAATTTTGAAGCCGACCAATGGTATGGCGTGGTCGCGCCAGCAGGCACGCCGCGCGAGATCGTGATGAAGTTAAACAGCGCGATCAACTTGGCATTGGCCTCGGAAGCGTTAAAAACACGCTTAAACAGCGAAGGCGCGATTGCCATGCCCACCACGCCCGAAGCCTACGGCCAGCTCATCGTCAGCGAAATCGCCCGCTGGAAGCCGGTGATGACATCGGGCCGCGTCAAAGCAGATTGATCTCCCTGCAGAGTTCTGCTTCAGGCCAACTGATTCACTATTTATTCAATAGCAAACTTCCTATCATTTATAAGGGCAATTGGCCTATTTTTCATAAAATGTCCTCCCCCAGCATCACCCCTGCAATGTCTGCCCAGCGTGCGCGAGACATCGCGCAAAGCTTTGATCTGCGCGATTTACCTGCGGACTTTTATGCGAATCCCTATCCCGTTTACGACTGGCTGCGCGAGCATGAGCCCCTCCGCAGCATGCCTGATGGCAGCTTGTTTTTAACGCGGCATGCCGATTTGGTGAGCGTTTATAAAGATGCCGCCACGTTCAGCTCGGATAAGCAAGCCGAATTCATACCCAAGTATGGTCAAGGCTCGCCACTTCATGAACACCACACAAGCAGCCTCGTCTTCAACGACCCTCCGCTGCACACCCGGGTCAGAAAGATCATCATGGGCGCGCTGTCTCGCCGCGCCATTGCTGATTTGGAGCCTGGCCTGCATACCCTCGTGCAAAACCTGCTGGATGCGATAGAAGCCCAAGGCGGCGGCGATTTGATCGAAGATTTCGCCGCTGCTATTCCCCTGGAAGTGATCGGCAATCTGCTGGGCATCCCGCATGCCGACCGAGCGCCCCTGCGCGGCTGGAGCTTGGCCATTCTCGGCGCTTTGGAGCCCAAGCTGTCCGAGCTTCAAGAAGTCGCAGGCCACAGCGCCGTGCGCGAATTCAAAGCCTATCTCCAAGGCTTGGTGCAGGATCGCCGCAAGCAGCCCGGCAACCCAGAGCACGACGTGCTCACCCGCCTCTTGCAAGCCGAAGCCGAGCTCACCGAGACCGAGCTCCTGCAAAACTGCATCTTCATCCTCAACGCAGGCCACGAAACCACCACCAATCTGATTGGCAACGCCTTAGTCGCATTGCAAGAGCATCCGCAAGCTTTACAACATTTGCTATCAAAATCAAAGCATGCTATGCAGATAATACAAGGGCAATCAGCCGGTTTTCCTTATAAACCAGATCCACATACCGCCCTGCAGCCCCCAGCCACCCCGACACCCCCCGCTGACCCACACACCGCCTGGGACACCGCCATCGACGAATTCCTGCGCTTCGAATCCAGCAACCAGCTCAGCAACCGCCGAGCCGCCGCAGAGTTTGAGCTTGGCGGCCAGACCTACCCCGCTGGCACCCTGCTCACCCTGTGCATCGGCGCCGCCAACCGCGACCCCGCCGTCTTCGAGCAGCCCAACACGCTGAACTTGGCCCGCACCCCCAACAAACACCTCGCCTTCGGCTTCGGCATCCACCAATGCGCCGGCCTCAGCCTAGCTCGCCTAGAAGGCCGGATTGCCGTGCAAAGCTTTTTGGAGAGGTTTCCAGGCTACCAGCTCACGCAAGCGCCATTGCGAGGCGGCAGAGCGCGGTTTCGGGGGTTTTTGAGCGCCAAATTTGCGATCCACTGAGGCCTTCAAATCAAGCGCCATGCGGGTCGCCTCCACAGAACTGATGAGCCCAATCACAAGACCGCCCGTCTGAGCCCACCGCGCATATCCAAAATGCAACAAGATATGACATATTCAGATTGAATGCAGCCAAACGCTGGCGCAAAAGCGCAATTCCTACTAAAAACTAGGGAAGACACTTCCGCCCTTCAAACCTAGCATGCCCCCTAACAACAATCCAGACACGTTGCCTGCAGCGGCTGACTTGCCCCCTCCCTCGGGCCAGAGCCGCCAGAGCCACGACATTGAGCTAGATGCACTGTCGGCGCGAGAGCAGCGCGTGGTGCTCGTGTGTGATGTGGTGGAATCCGTGCGCTGGATGGAGCATGATGAAGACAACGCCATTGCCCGCTGGAGCCAGTTTGCCGCCAAGGTGCGCGCCAGCATTGCGCCCGAGCATCAAGGCCGCGTCGTCAAAAGCACAGGTGACGGCCTGATGCTCGAATTTGAAAGTGCCCCCCAAGCCGTGGCCGCCGCCAATGCCATGCAAAAGCTCAGCACAGAGGGCAACTCAGGCTTCGAGCCCGAGCGCCAAATGCATCTGCGCATCGGCATTCACCAAGCCCAGGTGAGACGCGACGCGCATGATCTGTATGGCCACGGCGTCAACCTAGCCGCCAGAATCTCCACCCTGGCCGGCCCCGGCGAAATCATCGTCACCCCCGAAGTGCGAGATCACTTGACCGATAGCTTGGATGGCGATATTGAGGATATGGGCGAGTGCTATTTGAAGCATTTGAGTGAGCCTCAGAGGGTGTATCGGGTGTGCAATACAGCGACTATTTTGCAGTTGCAATCGAACACACAAACCGCTACCGCAAATAGTTTTTGGCCGACGGTTGCAATCATGCCATTTACGGTTGCTGGCGAATGTACAAGTCAACCATGGCTCAGTGATGTTTTAAGCGATGCCCTGGTGACTTGTTTGAGTACAGTTACTGTTTTGCGCGTTCTATCTCGCCTTTCCGCAAAAGCCCTGCAACGAGGTTCATACACCCCAGACTTACTACGAGCCAAATCAACAAGTAACTATGCTGTTGACGGCAGATTGGTTGGTGTAAACGGACGGCTCATCGTGTATGTCGAACTCCAAGATATAAACGATGGCTCCATATGTTGGGCAGATCAATTTGCTGCAGACGCACAAGACATAGTTGCCAGAGACAGTCAATTGCTCCAACGACTAAGCGCAGGTATATCAACGTC
>JANMDE010000145.1:0-3898 GCA_031376105.1 Variovorax sp.
CCTCCACCTCCACCTCCACCTCCACCTCCACCTCCACCTCCACCTCCACCTCCACCTCCACCTCCACCTCCACCGCCACCGCCACCGCCACCGCCACCGCCACCGCCTACGCCCATGGCGCTGGCTGCGTCTGGCTGGCTGGGTGAAGGTACAGATACGAACCGTATCTATTTAACGGGCACGCTTGATGCACCCAACGGCACAGTGTTGGGCTATACCGCGACGAATGGGGCGCAAATCACCACATACAGCACCCAAAATCAATCCGTCAGCGGAAGTATCCAAAATGGCGACTTCATGGCGATTGGCTTGTGGGATGAAGCGGATTGGACAACGCCTTTTGCATATTCAGATTGGGCGGGATTCGTAGTCGGCAATCCGACACCCAACGTCGTGCTCACAGGCCTCAATGGTGTCCGAGCTCGCTATGATCTGGTCGCAGCGACACCGGTGAGATCGTCATCCTCGGCCGATGGTACGCTCCTCTCCAGTAGTCATCTGGTGATTGATTTTCTCGGTGCTGGGCAGTATGTCGGTGTAGATCTGAACGTACAGATGCCGGGCGTAAGAATCATCCCGATCAATCTGAACCCACTAGCGGCAAATCTTGAAGACACTACACCGCTCTCCACCAATTACAGATTGCGCGGCAGCGCCAACGGCCTTCAAGGCGGTTTCACGGGCTTCTTAACGGTAGACAGCGATATTTGCAGCTACGGAGGGCAATGCGGAACGGGTCAGTTCGCCGGGTTCATCGGCGGCGCGCAAGGCCAGCAAGCGGGTGTGGCCTTCAATGCCAACACGGGCAGCAATTCACCTCACCGTGAAATCGTGGGCGCTGGGCGTTTTACGCAAACAGGAAATCTCGTTTCAACGCCGTCGTTTCAACCCGCTAGCACCGACGGGAACTACCAAATTCTAGGCACATATTTGGGTGTGAATAACCAAGCCAGTCTCAGCCAGACTTACTCACAGGGCGCGAATGCGAGCTCTTTTGCGGGAAGCTTTCTAACGGGTTACTCAGATTACTCCTACGCTTTTGCGCATCAAGCAAGCAGCGCGAAAAGCTTTGCTGCTGTGGGCAATCCTGCGGATTCTGACTTTATCGGCTGGGGCTACTGGGCTGAGGCAAGTAGGACTTCATCCAATTCATACAACAGCAGCACACAGATGGTGAATCATCTGCACTATTTGGTGGGCAAACCCGCCAGTAATACTGAGATGCCCATCAGCGGCACGGCCAATTACTCATTCTTAGGCGGTACGAATCCTACGGCGACTTTAGGCAGCGTAACCCAAGTCGGCCAGATTCTTCCCAGCTCCAATCTCAGTGTGGATTTTTCTAATAGCGCCGTCACCGCAAACATCAACACGCGCTTTGGCAACACGTCTGCATCCTTCAGTACGACGGACTCTTACATCTCAGGATCAAGAATTGAATCCTGTGGCAACTCATCCACTGTGAGTGGCTTTTTCACCGGTCCTGGTGCCATTCGCGCTGGCATTGTTTATCAGAATCAGCACAACACCCTCGGAACCATTCGCGGGGCAGCCAGTTTCCAGAGAAGCAGCGGCACCGGGATTGGCTTCGGCCGTAATGATTGACGTTTCAGCTAGGCGTTAGATAGTTAATGAGCCATTGACTCACAGCCTTGGTTGAATACATCGATTGCGTCAGCAATTTGCCTGATTCACCAAGCCTTTGGCGCAACGCCGCATCGTGCGCAAGTGCCATGAGCGCGTCAAAGGCTTGCTCTTGCGTGTGTACCAACACAGCATGTTGACCATTTTGCAGCCAAGCTGAATAGCCTCCGTGCGCCTGCGCAACCACGGGCAAACCGCTGGCCATAGCCTCCCAAATCACACGGCCGAAAGTCTCTGCTGCTGCCCCCGTGCGATAGAAGAATAGATCCAAGCCTTTAAGCAGCTCGTAGGCAGGCATAGCGCCTTCAGGCAGCAACTCAATATTGTCATCCCCCGCCAAAGCGGGCTTGAGACACATGCCTCCCACGATGCGCAAACGAAAGCCCCGTGCGCTCAAGCTGCGATACAACGCCGCATCTTGTGGATCATGCTTGCTGAGCGAATCGCGGCTCATGCGCCCTACCACGAGCGGCTTTGGCGAGCCATTTTGATGGTCTTGCGAAGGACGCTGCATGGCCCAAAATGCATCGAGATTCATTGGCACAGGATGCACCACACCGGGCAAGCCCACACTGAGCTTTTGCATGGCCGAGACGTAGATCAGTTCGGGCATCTTGCCCGTTGCTTGGCGTATAGCTTCAATTTGCAAGAGCAACTGCTGATTGTTGGGAATGTTGCAGATCAGCAAAATCCTTTGATACCGGCCGTATGCCAGCCAAGGACCCAGATCAAAATGGATGCCGCCAATGACCAAGGTATTTCCTTTTGGAAAAATACCGTTGTATGGCGAGAGCTGGCGCACCGGCTTTTCCCGGTGATTGCGCAAATTGGGATGCGGCGCTGCCACGCTCCACAAACACACCTCGCGATGCGGCATCAGCAGATCTGCCAAATCAAGCAGAGCCAATTCCGCGCCACGAAAAGCATGGTCAAACTGCCCGAGCAGATGGATTTTTGAAAGATTGTTCACTGCCGTGTTCATGAGCCGATTATCATCAAACCATGCAAGATCGCGAACTGCCAAATACAAGCCCGCAAGTTTTGATGCTGATGCGAGAGTTGCTGTCGCGCGGCGCCAAGCTGCATGCCGCTGGTCAACTCGAACCTGCCTTGTTGTGCTTCGAGCAAGCGCTGACGAATGACCCTCATGATCTCAGCGCCATCAACGCTTGCGTGAGTGTGTTGCTAGATTTGAATCGGCCAGATGCCGCCTACCGCCTAATGCTGCCGCAGCAAGAACGCCTTTTGGAAGACGCAGACAGTGGCTGCAATTGGGCGATTGTTTGCGAAACGGTCGGCGATTTTAGCCAAGCCCGCTTAGCATACGAGCGTGTGCTGGCCATCGCCCCAGATCATCTTCGTGCCCTCAACAATTCAGCGCTTGCTGCGATGGGTCGGCAAGATTGGCAGTTGTCCATCGAGCGCCTGAGGCGTGGCATGTCAATCGCTCCAGCAGAGCCAGCTTTGTGCCTTAATCTGATTGATGCATTCACGGCAGCGCATGAGTCGGCCCAGGCTTTGGCGCTGGCCAGCCAAGCAACGAAAGCTTGGCCTGATCATCCTGATCTGGAAATACGCTACGCCGTGCAACTGGCTTTCAATGGCTTACGATCCGAAGCATCTTTGGCTTTTGAAAATTTGAGCCAAAGCGCTCAGCAGAGGCTTCAAGAGTACCTGCGCAGCATGGGTGATGCCGCCACCCGCGTCGGGAAAGGCGCCATCGGTGCATTACCTCTGCCCGAAGAGCTGTATCTCATGCATGGCTTTGCTGCGCTGGCCGATTGTGATTGGCGTGGCTATTCAGCTTTGCTCGCGCAGTTAAAGTCACTCATCGCTCAATCCTACACAGAGCTAGCAGGCCGCGATTGGCGTGATGTGCAGTTTGCCGCGCTGATGCTCCCCCTCAGCGAAGAAGAACTAAGCCAAACCGTACGCCATACCTATCTGCATATTCTGAATCGCTATCCAACGCGCAATACACGATCCATCATGAAAGCGCCGGCAGCGGATGGCCGTATTCATATCGCGCTGGCTATCCAAAGCTTGCATGATGCGAGGCATCGCAATGCCATAGAAAATTGGCTCAAGCACTCAGACCGAGGACGTTTTGCTTACCATGTGTATGCCAACACGCCCTCGCCTCAAGCCATTTTGTCAGAGCGAATCCAAGGCTTATGTGATTCGTTTGTCGAGATCAATCATCTGAGCGCAGGCGACACGATCAAGCGGATGCGCTTGGATGCGCCGGATATTT
>JANMDE010000188.1:0-3483 GCA_031376105.1 Variovorax sp.
GCTTGATCCATCGTGATCCGAGCCACGCCGCAAACGACATTGAGCACTGTGCCCACAGGCGGTGTGATCAAACCAATCGCGTTATTCATGATGAAGAGCACACCGAAATACACCGGATCAATGCCCGCTTTGAGTACCACGGGCATGAGCACCGGTGTGAGAATCAGCACCGTTGGCGCGAAATCCAGCGCCGTGCCCACCACCACAATGAGCACCATCATCATGAACATCAGCAGTGTTTTGTTGCCCATGAAAGGCTCTAACATGTCGGCAATCTCGTTTGGAATATTCGCAATGGTGATCAGCCATGCGCTCACCATTGCAGCAGCAACCAGAAACATGACCACGGCTGTCATCTTCCCAGCGGCTAAAAACAGACCATAAACTTCACGCCATTTCAGCTCGCGATAGATAAACATGCCTACCGCAAAAGAATACACGGCGGCGGCCACAGCCGCTTCGGTGGGCGTAAACACGCCCGATTTCATGCCGCCAATGATGACAACAGGCAGCAGCAAAGCAAAGGTGCCATCAAACGTGATCTTCAAGCGCTGCGCCATCGGCAGCTTCGGGCTGGCTGGTACATTTTCTTTCTTCGCCACCCACCACCATGCAATACCAATCGCGATGCCCATCATCAAGCCGGGCACGATGCCAGCGAGAAACAGCTTGGTGATGGATACATTCGCCGCCACGCCAAAAATAATGAAGCCAATCGAGGGTGGAATCACCGGCGCAATGATGCCGCCAGCCGCTACAAGACCCGCACTGCGGCCCACGTCGTAACCCGCCGCTCGCATCATGGGAATTAGAATCGCTGCTAACGCTGCCGTGTCAGCTACCGCAGAGCCTGAGAGCGATGCCATGATGATGGCCGCCATCACGGCGACGTAACCCAAACCACCCCGGAAATGCCCGACCCAAGCCACGCCCAGATTCACAATGCGCTTAGACAAGCCGCCCGCATTCATAAATTCGCCAGCGAGCAGGAAGAAGGGCACAGCGAGCAGCGGGAAATTGTCTGCGCCATCGACAAAGCGCTGCGCCAAAATCTGGCTGTCGAATGAAGCGAGCGTTCCGTTGAAGGCCAAAAGGCCCATCAGGCTGACGCCGCAGAACAATAGCGCATACGCGATCGGCATGCCAAGAGCCATCGCAGCGAGCAAAGAGAGGATAAATATCGTGACTGTCATGATGATCTTCTTCAGGCTTTTTTGAGTTGTTGGTTGTGCTGAATTTGCTGCTCAACTTCTTTGATACCTTCCGTCTCTACAACGGTGAGCATTTCTTCTTCTCGTAGCTGCCCAGTCAGCAGCATGAAGAGCTTGTGAATATTGAAAATGCCCATTACCACGGCAACGATGTAGCCCAAGCCATATATCCAAATCATTGAAATACCAGCAACCGGGGACACATTTGTCACTTGCAAATCGTGCATTTTGTAAGTGCCCCAGAAAAACATGCAGTTCATGAAAAGCATCAGGATTTCGCTCAAGAAAACGCAGACTTTCTTGCCAGCAAGCGGCAGGAGCTTAAACATCGTGTCTACTCCTAAATGCCCGCCATCGCGCATGGCCACCATCGCGCCAAGATAGGTGAGCCAAATAAAAGCAAAACGGGAGAGCTCCTCGCTGATTTGAATGCCAGAATTGAATGCATAACGCATCACCACATTGCCAAACACCATGATCACCATGGCCAGCAAGCAGAGCACCACCATCAGTTCAAGGAGCTTGAAAAATTTATCAATCACGTACTTCATCGCGTTTCGTCCTCGTCTTAATTCGTTCGTTGATGTGGCCTAAGCCGCTTTGAGCCAAGCTGCAGGTTTGTCATGCTTGACAGGGCGATTGCGCCGCGCCAAGACTTGCTCAATATCGTCATGCGCGCCATCGATCAAGACAAGAATGGCTTTTTCAGCCTTGACGGGATTTTTTGCAATCACCGCATCGAGTACCGCCTTGTGCAGAGGCAAAGAATTGCGTGGGCCGTCGGGCCGTGTGGTGGATATTTCAAAGCTGGTGCGCAGCAGGGCTGACAGCGCCTTGTTCATCTGGATCAGCATGCGGTTTTGGCAAGCTTTGAGCAAGCCTTGGTGAAAGCGCAAGTCGTAAGTGACGTAATCGCCGCCATCGTAGACGGCACGATACATGCCTTCGTAGGCGGCTTGAATCTCAGCAATATTGGCCGGTGTGGCACGCTCTGCTGCCATTCGCACAGCAGCGGGCTCGATCAGGCGGCGCAGGTCTTGCAAATCACGCAAAAATTCGGCGGTGAGGCCGATCTTGCTTTGCCAAATGATCACATCCGGATCAAACCAATTCCACGTGTCGCGCGGCAACACGCGCGTGCCCACCTTGGGGCCGGTGCTCACCATACCTTTGGCGATCAGCGATTTCACGGCTTCGCGCACCACCGTGCGGCTCACGCCCAGCTCGCCGCCGAGAATCGGTTCGGGTGGCAAGCTCGCGCCCACCGCATAGCGGCCTGCAACGATGGCTTCGCCGAGCAGATCGAGCGTGTTGCCGTGAACGTTTTTAATCATGAAGACAGTTTTTCCAAAAAATGCATTGCAAAGGGTTTTTCCTGATGCAATGGTGTAATCTTATTATGATAATACCTTGACTCTAACTAGGAATTACCCTATGAACAATTCAAACGACAACTCAGGCAACGTACCTAACAAAAAACCACTGCGCAGCCAAGAATGGTTTGGCCGCCAAGACCGAGATGGCTTTGCTTATAGAAGCTGGGTGAAGGGCAAAGGCGTGCCGCATGATCAGTTTGATGGCCGCCCGGTGATTGGTATTTGCAACACCTTCAGCGAACTCACGCCTTGCAATTCGCATTTCCGCGCTTTGGCTGAGCAAGTCAAGATTGGCGTGTATGAGGCGGGCGGCTTTCCATTGGAATTTCCCGTGATGAGCTTGGGCGAGACGCTGCTGCGCCCCACAGCGATGCTGTATCGCAACCTCGCTTCGATGGATGTGGAAGAAAGTATTCGCGGCAACCCGATTGATGGCGTGGTGCTACTGATGGGCTGCGACAAAACCACGCCTTCGCTCATCATGGGCGCATCAAGCGTAGATTTGCCTACGATTGGCGTGAGCGGCGGCCCGATGCTGAATGGCAAATGGCGCGGCCAAGAGCTGGGCTCAGGCACAGGCGTGTGGAGCATGAGCGAGCAGGTGCGCGCGGGCACATTGAAGCTGGCAGATTTCTTTGAAGCCGAGAGTTGCATGCACCGCAGCCACGGCCATTGCATGACGATGGGCACAGCTTCGACCATGGCCAGCATGGTGGAAGCGCTCGGCGTGGGCTTGCCCGGCAATGCGGCTTTCCCAGCTGTGGACGGCCGGCGCAATGTGCTCGCTCGTAATTCAGGGCGACGCATTGTGCAGATGGTGAAAGATGATTTCAAGCTCTCGCAAATTCTCACGCGCGAGGCTTTTGAAAACGCGATTCGTACCCTGGCCGCGATTG
>JANMDE010000545.1:0-7780 GCA_031376105.1 Variovorax sp.
GTGATGATGACCAATGGCCCAGCCGCTACGATCGGCGATATCTTGCCCGTCGATCTTCCCCGACCACGCAATCGAGTCGAACTGGCGCAAAACGCTGACTACGTGCAGTACCGCCGCACAGTGCTTGATTTTCTCTACAACCGGCAATCCCACGTGGAGAAACTGACAGCGTAAAAAACTGCCCCACGACTCACCCCAACGTTCGCATTTGAAACACACCCTATGTCTCAGTCCAACCCAACCCTCGCGTCCCCAATTGCAGCGGGTGCAGCCGTGGGCGCTGGCAGAACGCAATCGGTGCAAGTGCCTGCCAAACGCCCTCACACGCCAGGCTTCAACCTAGGCAAGTATCGCGAGGTGGTGATCGCGGTGGCCTTATTTCTGATCTTTGACTTGGGTGTCTTGGTTCTGAACTTCTATATTTCCTTCCAGATCAGCGAAGATGCCACGGCCATCAACTTGGCTGGCCGCCAGCGTATGCTCAGTCAGCGCACCACTAAGGCCATTTATGCTGTAGAAGATCAAATCAGTCAAAGTGGCAGTACGGGGGAAGACGGCAAGGAGCTTGGAAGTGCCATCAAACTTTTTGACAGCACGTTACGTGCCTTCCGCGACGGTGGCTCGGTCACAGGCGGCGACGGAAAAATCGTCCAATTAGCCGCCGTCACATCGCCCAAAGCACAAGAGGCGATTGCAAAAACACAGGCGCTGTGGCAACCCCTGCTAGAAAAATCAAGCGCCCTCTTACTCCCCAACCCCACGCCTGAACAGGTGCGCGACACAGTGGCTTATGCTCGCACAAATAACGTCGCTCTGCTCGCGCGAATGAACGACATGACCACTGCGTTAGAGCAAGAAGCATTTGACCGCGCTTCTCGCCTGCGCTTGGTGCAAACCGCGGGTATCGTCCTCGCTTTGCTCAATTTTGTATTCATCCTGTTCAAGTTCATTCGCAGCCTGCGCCGCGCGGATGAAATGGCTGAGCAAGTGGCCAATGAAAACCGAGAAATCTTGGCCAGCGTGCGCGAAGGTTTGTTTCTGATTACGCCGGATATGCGCATTGGCACGCAGGTCGCGAAAGCGAGTCATGATCTGTTTGGCAAACCCATTCACCCCGGAGAGGCTTTGCTGGATGTGCTCAAACCGATGGTGCCTACTAAGGTCTTGCAAGACACCGCAGACTATCTTGATCTGCTTTTCACGCCACATGTGAAAGAGCAATTGGTACAGAGCATCAATCCGCTCAGCGATGTTCAGGTGTTTGCCACCAACCGCTTGGGGAAGTCCGTGTTGCGGCATCTCTCTTTTGCGTTCAACCGCACCATTGAAAATGAAAAAGTGACCCACCTTCTTGTCACGGTCCAAGACATCACCACCCGCAAGGAATTGGAAGCAGCGCTACACGAGCATAAACAAGGTGCGCAAAAAGAAATCACGATGATGCTCAAGGCCTTAGAAGCAGATTCGGGTCAGTTGGCCGATTTTGTGAGACGCTCAGAGCGCGAACTGCTGCAGGTGAATCTTGAATTGCGTGAGCTCTCAACCAGCGGTTCAGCGCGTGAAACTCAGGTGGTGATTGAATCGGTGTTTCGCCGTATCCATGCGTTCAAAGGAGAAGCGCAAACACTCGGGTTGGAAGTGCTCAGTATTGAGGCACATGCCATGGAAACACTGCTTGTCCAATTGCGTAGCGGCGATGCGCCCGGCCAAGAAGCCTTGCTACAACTACCGATTCATCTGGAAAGTTTGCTAGGTAAGTTATCCATCTTCCGCGATATCTCCAGTAGGACAAAAGCGTCAACGCCAAGCCATGGCAAGCCATCTGGCAATCTAACGCCGCTAGCCTCCAATGAAAAAGCAGCCCCTGGCTTTGCTTCGCAACTGGTCACGCTGGTGAGAGATGTTGCGCGTGATACGGGTAAAAGTGCGGAGCTTTCTACGCAGCTGGATGCTCTGCCTCAGCTGGCGCCAAGCTTGCAGCAAAGCCTGAAAGACGTCTGCATCCAGCTGGTACGCAATTCTGTCGTACATGGCATTGAAGCCGCTAGCCAGCGGGTAGCGCTCGGCAAGTCTGTGTCCGGGAAAATCAGCGTTCGCTTGGTAGCAGATGCCGGTCATTGGCTCTTAGCGGTGCGTGACGATGGTGCTGGCCTGTTGGCACCCCGCCTTCGCGAACGAATTGCACAGTTGGGTTGGTACACACCTGCGCAATTGGAGAGTATGGAAGACAAAGCCGTGATCGCTCAGATCTTCAAGCCTGGATTTTCTACCGCTTCACCTGATGGCGCGACGAGCCTGCATGCCGGACGGGGCGTCGGCTTAGATGTCGTGCAAGTGCAGGCCAAACGCATCGGAGCACAATTGGGCTTGGGTTCTGTGCCGGGGCAATACACAGAATTTCGCCTGAAATTCAGTCGAGGCATCGCATGAAGCTGTTGATCGTCGACGATTCCAACATGATCCGCACGCGCATCTCGCGTATCGTTGGCTCAGGCAAATTGGGACATATCGCTATTGTGGGACTGGCACGAAACGGTGTCGAGGCCGTGCGTATTGCTAAGGCTGCCAAGCCTGATGTTGTGACAATGGATTTGACGATGCCTGAGATGGATGGTCTGCCCTGTATCGAAGCCATCATGAAAATCTTGCCGCAGATCAATATTCTGGTGGTGAGCGCCTTGAGCGACAAGGCCACGGCAATTCAAGCGCTCAAACTGGGCGCACGCGGCTTTGTGTCTAAGCCATTCAGTGATGACGAGCTGCAATTAGCCTTGCTCGATGTGATGGAAAAATAAGAATGGCCCAGATCAACGAAACTGAATTACGCTTGTTTGTTGACTCCGTAAAAAACTATTTTTACGTCACGACTCGACAAGAACCACAAGTGACCTCCGCATATTTAGGCTCAGAAAACATGCAAGGCCATGAATTCAACGGTCTGGTGAGTTTTTCTGGCAGCTACAACGGCCATGTGATCGTCTCCATGCCCGCGCGCATGGTGCGCGAGCTTCTTTTATTGCAACATGAAACCGATCTTAACGAAGACAATCTACTGGATGCTGTCGGCGAGGTGGCAAACACATTGGGCGGCAACGCACGCAAGCAGTTCGGCTCGGGGCTGGAGATTTCTGTGCCCCTAAAGTTTCAAGGCCATTTGAGTGAAAGCCAAGGCGCACGCATGCGCGTGCGCAAGCGGCCCTTCGTGATCACCCTGCGCTGGAACCATCACAGTGCCTTCGTGTGCGTAGATTTGGAGCGAACGCACTGATTTTGTGCCATTCGTCTGATTAAGCTGCATTGCGGTGCAATCCCGGTCTTTGTGCACACCACTTTGCTGGCACAGTTTTCGCACTATTCCTGTGAATCAAAAACACAACACGGGATTTTCATGTCAGATTTCAAGTCTTTTCTCAAGAGCGGGCACACGCCAACGCTGCTCGCTGCATTTTTCTATTTTGACTTTTGCTTTGCGGTTTGGGTGCTGAATGGGGCGATGGCACCTTTCATCTCCGAAACCTTCAATCTCTCGCCAGCGCAAAAAGGGTTCATGATCTCCGTTCCCATTCTGGCCGGGGCACTGATGCGCTTCCCATTGGGTGTGCTTGCGCAATACATTGGCCGAAAAAATGCCGCCCTCGTAGAAATGAGCCTGATCATGGCCGCGCTCACGGGAGGCTTTTTCTTCATCAGCACCTACGATCATGTGATTGCGATGGGTGTGTTGCTGGGTATAGCGGGTGCCAGCTTTGGCGTAGCGCTCAGTCTGGGCTCCGGCTGGTATCCGCCGCGCTACAAAGGTCTGGCTATGGGCATTGCCGGTGCAGGTAATTCAGGTACCGTACTGGCGGTGTTGTTTGCACCGCCTCTGGCAATGAAGTTTGGCTGGCAAGCGGTGTATGGCTTGGCAGCTATTTGCATGCTCGCGCCTTTCCTGGTGATGATTTTCTTCGCCAAAGAGCCGCCTGATATTGAACACCAAAGCTTTCGCCAACACATCGCATGCTTGTTTGAAAAAGACGGCTGGGGATTTAGTTTGATTTATGTGGTGACTTTCGGTGGCTTCATTGGCTTGGCCAGTTTCTTACCCACTTATTTTTACGATCAATTCAAAGTGACCAAAGTGGAGGCCGGGCAACTTACCATGCTGGCTGCGCTGATGGGAAGCGCCGTTCGCGTGGTGGGTGGCTACATGAGTGATCGTGTGGGCGGCATCAACACGCTCTCAGGCGTGTTGGCTGTGGTGGCCGTGACTTTGGTGCTCTGCGGCTTGTCGGGCGGCTCCTTGGTGCTCACCACCCTGCTCTTCATGCTCTGCTTTGCTGCTTTGGGAGCGGGTAATGGTGCCCTCTTTCAGCTCGTCCCCTTGCGCTGGCCTCTGGCCACCGCTGTCGCGGGCAGCATGATTGGCGAGGTCGGCGCTTTGGGCGGCAGCCTCATCCCCAATGCCATGGGTTTGTCTAAGCAGTACATGGGCACGTATTTTTGGGGATTTGCCGTCTTTGCAGCCTTGGCGGTAGGCATGCTCATCATGCTGCGTGTCATGCAAATCCGCTGGACACGCACTTGGGCAGAAAAAGGAGGCCGCGCACGCGCTGCTGCGGCCTGAACATCATGAAGCTCGACAGCAAACAAATGCATATTGCCTCGCAGCTTTTCATGTCTGCCGGGAAAGCTGGCCATCCCTTTGATTTAGGCCGCTTTGCCAAGGATGCTTTGTATGCGAGCGAGACCATGGCACAGCTCTCTTTGCATGCAGCCGAGAAAGCCAACGAAGCTTTGCAGCAATTGGTGATTTCAGCGATCGCACAGATGGCATCTGTCACCCTACCTGCGCCAGCGGCACCTCCTGCTGCTGCCGATGTTTCCACCAACAAACCGGCCTTGAAAGCGGCCAGCACCACGCCGCTTTCAGAGCCAAGCTCTGCTACTCAGCAATATGTGGGCAGATTGCGTTAATCGGAACAAATTTTAAGATAAATACGCATATTGCCCTTATAAAGTATAAGAAGTATGCTCATTTTTTTATAGCATCAACCTTTTGGTAAAAACAGCAACCAAATCACCAAGAGTGCATTGAACAACAAGCTCACGGCCAAGCCGAGCTTCCAAAGCAAAGCCGGATCGCGCTGCAATAAAGGTGTTGGCCGGGGCGCTGTGATGGGGCGAGAAGCGCCGCGCTCCAACGCCAAAAGAAACTCTTCGGCGGTTTCAAAACGCGCCTTTTGATCGCGCGCCACCGCTTTCAACACCACATGATCGAGCCACATCGGCACTTCCGGCTGCTGGCGGCTCGGCGGCACAGGATCACGAAAGTAACGCCCCGTTTGATAAGGCAAGACATCGCCGAAGGGCAGTTTACTAGTTAGCAATTGATACAACGTCACGCCGAGCGCATACAAATCGCTGCCTGCATTGGCGTGTTGTTCCTCGCCCTCGCCTTGCAGCGCATAGCCAAACTGCTCAGGGTTGATATAGCTGGGTGTGCCCGCGTGTAAAACGCGCAGGGTATCAGGCTCATGGCCGCTCAGCGCCACGCCCAGATCGAGCACGCGCAACACGCCATCTGTGCCTTGGTGCAAATTGGCAGGCTTGATATCGCGGTGAATCACACCCTGCTGATGCAGCGCACCCAGCGCCTTGAGCACCTGTATCGCCATCTGCACTGCCTGCGGTGCGCCCAAAGGGCCACGCGCAGCCAGCGTCTGCGCTAAAGTCTCGCCGCCATGCCAGTCGTAGAGCAAATAAAAGCTCGTACTCAGCTGGCCTCCGGGCAATTGCAGGGGTGAATGCAGTTGCACCAAATGATCTGCTGCACGACTGGTTTGCATTCGCTTGACAAGCCAGGCTTCATGCGCGAGCATGTCGCGCTCTTGAGCATCTTTTTCGCGAGCAGGATGCAACGTCTTCAGTGCGTAGAGTTTTTGTGACTTAGGCTCGCGCACTTGATAAAGCAAATTAATGCCGCTGTCCGCCACCAGCGCTGTGACCGTGAAGCCATCTATCGATTCGCCCACCTTAAGTTTGGGCGGCACTGGCAGGCTTTGCGCCATCAACTCTTCATCGCGCAAATGCGAGGCTTGCAAACCCAGAACACGCACCACCACGGCACTGGCATTATCTTGGCTGCCCAGTTGTAGCGCACTCTGTGTCAACGCATCGCTGATGCATTGCGCGCTGCCCTCTTGCGCAAATTTCAATAGCCGCCGCGCCGGCACGCTGCCATGCACACCATCAGTGAGCAAGATGAACACATCGCCCACCTGCAAATCGCCTTGGCTGTAATCCACCACCAAGCGCTCTTCAGCGCCCACAGCACGAATCAGCTGATGCTTAAAATCGGGGTGATCAACCACATGATCTTGTGTGAGCATTTGCATTCGGCCTTCGCGCAGCAAATAGGCCCGGCTGTCGCCCACATGCGCCAGCGTGTAGCTTTGGCCGCGCATCACGAGCGCGGTGAGCGTGGTCAGGCCGCATTCGTTGCTCGGTGCACGGCGGCGATTTAAGCCGGCTAGCCAGCTGTTGTGTGCCGTGATCACGCGATCCAGCGCCACGGTGGTGTCCCAAGTCTCGCGGGTGCCAAAATAATCGTGTACCAGGCTCATCACCGTGGTTTGCGCGGCTTCTTTGCCTTTGCCACCGGTGCTCACGCCATCGGCAATCGCACAAATCGCGCCAAAACCTTCGCGCCCCGGCTCAGGAAGCATGGCTGCGCAAAAATCTTCATTCACGAGCTTTTTGCCAATGAGTGAGGTAAAACCAATGTCAATTTCAAATGCCATGCACCACTTTAAGCAAGTTTCGCGCCCTGATTTGATGCGCCTGAGCCTGAATCTTCAGAACCGCTCATGCGCAGACAAAAAGCGCCATTGCCCAGGCGCTAAATCAGAAAGCGGTACACGCCCTACTCGAATCCGCTTCATGGCATCAATTTGCAAGCCCATGTGCTCGCAAACCAGCGCAATACGCCCCGGCTCACCGCCTTTGACTGCAAAGCGCAGGCCGGTGATCTTTTCCGTGCGTTTGCTCAAAGCCACCTTCGCGTGAAGTTGCAGACGATCATGGCGAATGAAGGGGCGGTTGAGCGCAAGCAAAGTGTCTTCCGTCACCTCGCCGGTCACATCCACGATGATCTCGTTTTCTACCAAAGAGGCGCTTTCCCAGAGCTTGCGATGAATCCGAAAATCTTGTGTGAAGACGATCAAACCGCTCGCCCCCAGCTCTAATGGCGTCACACAGGCCTGATCTTTGAAGTGGCGTTTCAGCAAGCTGATGCCAGAATGATCTGCTGCACTGCGATTGACCTCCATCAACAACTCTCCTGCGGGCTTGCGGCCATCGCCCCATTCATAGCCAGCGGGCTTGTGCAGAAGAATGGTCATCGGCACGCTGGCCAACAATGTCGCGTTTTTATCCAATTCAATGATTTCGTTGCTTACCTTGTGTTGCGGGCTTTCTTGGACTTGTCCATTCACCCTCACCCAGCCGCCTTCAATGTATTGCTCGGCCTGGCTGCGCGAGCAAGGAATCATTTGTGACAAGCGCTTGGCCAGTCGGACGGGTTCGTTCATGGTGCAAATTATCTCGATAAGACCGGTATTTCGGCGGTTAAGCTTTCATTTCAAGACATTTAAGCACCAACGCAGTGCAAATCAATGAATTGGCGCTGGCACAGCTATTGCACTATTTGAGCAATAACCCGGAGGTCAGGCGTGAAAAAATCTAAGTTAGTGATGGTTGGCAATGGCATGGCTGGTGTGCGCACCATCGAGGAATTGCT
>JANMDE010000242.1:0-4248 GCA_031376105.1 Variovorax sp.
ACGCCGCCTGCCGCGCCGAGGATCAATACCGTCTCGCCCACTTTGAGTTGGCCGCGATCAAGTAGCGCATGAATCGTGGTCGCGTAAGTCATCAAAAGCGATGCGCCATCTTCATACGTGAAACCTTGCGGCATCGGCAGCGCGAGCATGGCGGGCAGCACGGCATGCGTGCCAAAACCGCCCGTGCCATGCAGGCAAATCACCGATTGGCCCACTTTAAGATGCGCCACGCCCTCGCCAACAGCTTCCACCACACCCGCAAACTCCGAGCCCGGCACAAACGGCAGCGGCGGCTTGAATTGGTATTTGTTTTGTACGATCAGCGTGTCCGGGAAGTTCAAGCTGGCGGCTTTGATTGCTACCAGCACTTCGCCCGCCTTCGGCGTTGGCGTAGGCAGTTCTTTCCAAACCAGGGCATCCACACCCGTGGGGGTTTCGCAAAGCCAAGCATGCATGACAAGTCTCCTTCAATGCCTAAAGCTGCATCTTAGGCGCAGAAATGCTTTCGCAGCGCATGGGATGTCACCTTAGAATCAAAGCATGAAAATTTTGATCTCCAACGACGACGGCTACCAAGCCGCAGGCATCGTGGCTTTGTATGAGGCCTTAAAGACGGTGGCTGAGGTGGAAGTGATCGCGCCGGAGCATAACAACAGCGCCAAATCCAACGCACTCACGCTGCATTCGCCGCTGTATGTGCACCGCGCGGCCAATGGCTTTCGGTATGTGAACGGCACGCCAGCAGACTGCGTGCACATCGCTCTCACGGGGCTCTTGGGCTACAAGCCCGATTTGGTGGTCTCGGGCATCAACAACGGTGCCAATATGGGTGACGACACGATCTACAGCGGCACGGTGGGCGCGGCGATGGAGGGCTATTTGTTTGGCATTCCGGCGCTGGCGTTTTCTCAAACTGAAAAAGGCTGGGCGCATTTGCAAGATGCGGCGCTGGTGGCAAGAGATTTGGTGATGAAATTCGCGCAGCAGCCTGCCAGCATGCCTGGTGCGTCGGGCACGAACGGGGCATGGCTGCTCAACGTGAATATTCCCAATTTGCCGCGCGAAATGATCAAAGCGCCCAAAGTGTGCCGCTTGGGTCGTCGGCATGCCGCTGAACCGGTGGAAATTCAGCCCAATCCTCGCGGCGAGACGATGTATTGGATCGGCGCTGCGGGCGCTGTGGCCGACAGCGGCCCGGGCACAGACTTTGAAGCCGCCGCCGCTGGCCATGTGACGATCACACCGCTGCAGGTGGATTTGACCGATCATGCGCGGCTGGATGCTTGGCGCGCGCGTGCAGCATGAAACTGATTTTCAACGAATGAACCGCCCGAGTTTCCCCGCCCGCTTGCCCAGCGGCATGCCGCAGACCGGTGCTAAAAGTGCGCCGGCAGTGCAGACTACAAAACCTATCGCTACCAAAAAGATAGCTAACTATGCAGATTCTTTAAGGGCAATCAGCCCAAAAAGTATAAAAAGGCCGACGGCACAGGCGATGCCCGCGCTGGGGGTGGGCATGGATTCAGCGGCTGTGCGCGCCCGCATGGTGCACAAGCTCGCGCAAGGTGGTATCAGCGATGCGGCCTTGCTCGCCGCCATGAACACCATCGAGCGCCATCGCTTTGTGGACACCGCGCTCGCAGGCCAAGCTTACGAAGACACGAGCCTGCCGATTGGCCTGTCGCAAACCATTTCCAAGCCCAATGTGGTGGCGCGCATGATCGAGCTGCTGCGTCAAGGCTGCCCGCTGGATGCGCAAGGCAAGATGGGCCGTGTACTGGAAATTGGCTCGGGCTGCGGCTACCAAGCGGCCATTCTCGCGCGGCTGAGCAAAGAGGTGTACAGCATCGAGCGGCTGCGCGGCCTCTATGAAAAAGCCTTGGTCAACATCCGCCATTTGGCTGCGCCCGATCTTCATTTCCTGCTGGGCGATGGCATGTTGGGTTATGCCAAAGGCGCACCCTACGCAGGCATCATTGCCGCTGCGGGAGGCGAAGCCATTCCACCGGCTTGGATTGACCAACTCGCCGTGGGCGGGCGCATCGTGGCGCCGATGGTGACAAACGGGTCAGCGTCTGGCAGCGGCGGAGCAAGCCAATCTCTCATGGTGGTTGACAAAACCGCCCAAGGCTTGAAACAAACTGTATTGGAAAGTGTGCTCTTTGTGCCCCTAAAATCAGGAGTCGCTTGAACAGCACAAGGGAACACACACATGACACACCGCACCGCCGCGTTCAGCCGCCTAAGCATCTGCTTACTGGCAGCCGCCTTCATCACGGGCTGCGCCTCCCAGCGCCCCACAGGTACGAGCGCTCCCGTGGAAGACCGTGGCACCATGACAGGACGCAATGTGCCCTCGTTGCCCGCCCCGGTCACCACGGCCACACCTGCCAGCGCGCCCACCAATGCGCCGGTGGCGGCCGTCAAACCGCCCCCCGGACAAGAAAACGCAGGCAAACCCGGCTACTACACCGTGCGCCCCGGCGACACCCTCATTCGCATTGGCCTAGATGCCGGCCAAAGCTGGCGTGACATTGCCCGCTGGAACAACGTAGACAACCCCAACATCATCGAAGTCGGCCAAGTGTTGCGCATCATCCCGCCCGGAACGGTGGCTGTGGCTGCCGCACCCCTACCAGTAGCCAACACGCCCGCAGCGCCTGCTTCCGATGCCGTGATCTCGCGACCAGTCAGCACGCCATCCGCCGTCACCGCCACCAGCGTGCCGCCGCCCGGCACCCGCACCGCCGCAGCTCCCAGCGTCACCCCCATGCCCGCCCCCGTGGCCAGCGCACCGATGCCGCCAGCGTCTTCCCCCAGTGATGAAGATGTCCAGTGGATCTGGCCGATCACTGGTGGCGCAAGCAATGTGGTGGCCACGTTTGACGAAGTGAAGAACAAAGGCGTGGGCATCGGTGGCAAGCTTGGTGATTCAGTGTTGGCGGCAGGAGATGGCCGCGTGGTGTATGCGGGCGCAGGCCTGCGTGGCTACGGCAATTTGGTGATTTTGAAACACAACAACACCTACCTCACGGCCTACGCACACAACCAAACCTTGCTCGTCAAAGAAGACCAAACGGTGCGCAAAGGCCAAAAAATCGCCGAAATGGGCAATTCCGATGCAGACCGCGTCAAGCTGCATTTTGAGATTCGCCGCCAAGGCAAGCCGGTAGATCCCCTGCGTTTCTTGCCTGCACGCTGATTATTGAAGACATTTGGGCTTTTGCCCTTATAGAATCTGCATAGTGCGCTATCAAATAAATAGTAAAGAGGTGTCGCTATGGCTTGGCCCGTGATGGTGTTTGACATCGAAAGCATCCCCGATGTGAAGGGTTTGCGTGCTTTGGGCGCGTATGACGCAGGCTTGAGTGACCCCGAAGTGCATGCGCAATGGGCAGCCGCTCGCAAAGCTGACAACAAATCTGATTTCATGCCATTGCACTTGCAGCGCATCCTGTGTATCAGCGTTGTTTTCCGCAATGCAGAAGGCCTGCGAATTCATAGCTTTGTCGATCGAGACGATGCCAGTGAAGGCAAAATCATCCAGCAATTCTTCGGCAGTTTAGAGAAGCATGTGCCTCAGCTGGTCAGCTGGAACGGCGGCGGCTTTGATCTGCCCGTCTTGCATTATCGCGGCCTGATCCACGGTGCAAATGCCAACAAATACTGGGACATGGGCGACGGCGGCGATCATGATTCGCGCGAGTTCAAATGGAACAATTACATCTCCCGCTACCATCTGCGCCACCTGGACATGATGGATTTGCTCGCCATGTATCAGCCCAAAGCCAATGCGCCTTTAGACGCGATGGCCAAGCTCTGCGGCTTCCCCGGCAAGCTCGGCATGGACGGCAGCAAGGTGTACGAGGCTTACTTGGCAGGCGGCCAAGAAGACATCCGCCGCTACTGCGAAACCGACGTGATGAACACCTATTTGCTCTACTGCCGCTTCCAAAAAATGCGCGGCGGCTTCACAGACAAAGAATATGACACCGAGATCGCCTTTGTGCGAGAAACGCTGGGTAATCTAGCGCCGAACGAGGCGCATTGGGATGAGTATTTGCAGGCTTGGGTTTGAGCTTCAAAATCCCAAGAGAGTATCCGCCTATATAATTAGAGTTATGAACCGCGCAAATATATTCCTGCCAACGACCAGCCCTGCTGGCGTTCAGGCCTGCGCGATCACCACCAAGACCATTAAAACAGGCTAAATAGCCCGGTTCGTCTTGCGCCCTCCCCGGACACAGA
>JANMDE010000251.1:0-1931 GCA_031376105.1 Variovorax sp.
GATGGCCGCGTTTGCTCGCACCAAAGGCGTGGCCAGTTTGCGCATCAGCGTGAGCGCGGGAGAGGGCCTGCCCGATGCCACGCGCCAATTGTGGAAAGACGCCACGCAGCTGGAGATGCTTGACGGCATTGGCGCGACCGAGATGTTTCATATCTTCATCTCCAGCAGCGGCGCAGACATCAAGCGCGGCGCGATTGGCAAAGTCGTGCCCGGCTACACCGCGAAGGTGGTGGACGATGAAGGCCATGAGCTGCCGCGCGGCCAAGTGGGCAAACTCGCTGTGATAGGCCCTACTGGTTGCAAATATTTGAGCGATCCGCGCCAAACCAATTACGTGAAAAGCGGTTGGAACTATCCCGGCGATGCTTTTCTGCAAGACGCTGAAGACTACTTCTTCTACCAAGCCCGAGCAGATGACATGATCGTGAGCGCGGGCTACAACATCGGCGGCCCCGAAGTAGAAGATTGCTTACTCAAGCATTCCGCTGTGTCTGAGTGTGGCGTGATCGGTCAACCCGATCCCGAGCGCGGCATGATCGTTAAAGCCGTCATCGTTTTAAAGAGCGGCCAGGTAGGCGATGAAGCGATGATAAAAACCTTGCAAGACCACGTCAAAGCCCATCTTGCCCCCTACAAATACCCCCGAGAGATCGAATTTCGCACGCAATTGCCACGCACGGAGACGGGGAAGTTGCAGCGGTTTAAATTGCGTACTACCGTTTGAAGACAGAACAGCCGGACGCAAAAGCCGCAGAAGTTGCATCCGGCATTTCTGAATTTCCCACCCGTCATACCGAAACAAGCTTCCCAGAAAGCCAACTATGCACCAACTCCTCCAACCCCCAGACTGGGCACCCGCCAAAGGCTATGCCAATGGCATCGCGGTATCGCTCACTGCTGGCAGCCAACTCATCTTCACAGGCGGGCAAATCGGCTGGAACGCGCAGCAGCAATTTGAATCCGATGATTTCATCGCGCAAACCGCACAAGCCTTGCGCAACGTGCTGGCTATTTTGAAAGAAGCCGGTGCAGGCCCTGAGCACATGACGCGCATGACTTGGTACATCACCGATTGCGATGAATACAACGCCCGCCTGCGCGAATTGGGCGCAGCCTATCGCGATGTCATGGGGAAAAATTTTCCCACGATGAGCTGCGTAGGCGTTGCACGCTTGGTCGAAAAGCGCGCAAAAGTAGAGATTGAAGTCACCGCAGTGAAGGTTTAAGTGCTATCAATTATTGAGCACACTGTGCAGAATTTATATGGGCTAGTGACTCATTTTTCTTAAAATCTTATCGCCAAACAGCACCATCGCCAAGGCGCCGCCCACGCAGGCCACGCCCGCCCATTGCCATGGGCTCACGCTTTCGCCCAGCAGCAGCATGCCCGCTGCAATGCCCACCACCGGCACGCCAAGGCTTAAGGGCGCAACGCGGTTGGCGGCATGGCGTTTGAGCAATGCCGTCCACATCGCATAGGCTGCAATCGTGGCGATCCAGCCAAGGTACGCGGCGGCCACCCAAGCCGTCCAAGGCGCATGGATCAAGCTGCTCACCACGGCCATCACGCTGCCCGTGTCCATCCAAGCAGACAGCAACACAAAGGGCACAATCGGCACCACAGAGCTCCACACCACAAAGCCTAAAGCGTCATAGCCGGGGCTGGCCTGCTGCGCTTTACGCGCCACGATATTGGACACCGCCCAAGAAGCTGCCGCACATAGATTCAGCGCAAAAGCGAGCACGGTGATCGTTGAGTTAGCGGCTTGGCTGGAGGCAAAATGCGTTGCGAAACAAGCCAGGCCAAGCGCTGCCAAGCCAAGGCCAATCCACTGCGAGCGCCCCAGCCGTTCGCTCAGAAAAAGCATGCCAAACAGTGCCGTAAAAAACACCTGCGTTTGCATCAACACAGAGGCAATCGAAGCCGTCAT
>JANMDE010000285.1:0-3744 GCA_031376105.1 Variovorax sp.
AAAAAATAAATCATTTTATAAAAAGTTTTAACTAGGAGCGGAATCGAATTTTTTCCAAAAGCAAAATTGATGATTCTAATAACGTTAGGTACATTTGGTTTCTTTATGCAAGACCATTCTTGTCCACAGCCTTCAGCATCAGCCTCTCTATTTATAAGCGTATTTCCTTCCCAGTCAATTAAGTTTTATTTCTCCCTTTATGGTATCGCCTTTTAATGTTATCACATATCCTTTTTCAAATCTGATCTTCTTTTCGTCAGCTGTCAAGCCGTCCCAAAACTTCTTGGAAATCAAAACGGACTGAGGATTGTATTGATGTCGCGTTAACGCCAAGTGTTTTTGTACTTCAGCAAACTTATTTGCCTTGATCACTGGAATTGGATTCTCCTGCCCATCGACAGCTTTGTTTTCCAAAGCACCATAGAGCTCGGGGAAAGGCAGAGGTGTGGGGTTGGCATCCAGCGCCTTGACCCAATCCAGATTGATCGGATTGGGGATCACGCGCAATTTGAGGCCAGCAATGTCTTCCACTTTATTCAGCGGCTTTTTGCTGTTGGTCATGTTGCGAAAGCCCAATTCCCAATAGGCCAAACCCACCATGCCTTTTTCTTCAAGGCGGCCATGCATTTTCTTGCCGAATGCGCCATCCACAATTTTGTCCGCCTCTTGCTCGCTGGCAAACATGAACGGGAAATCAAAAATCGCAAACTCCTTGACCTGACTGGCCAAAATGCCCGAATTCATCACCGTCATCTCAATCGTGCCACCTTGTACGCCGCTGACGTGAAATTGATCATTGCCCAGTTGCGCGCCTGGGAACAAGTTGACCTTGATCTTGCCTTTGGATTTCGCTTCCACGATCTCTTTGAATTTCTCCATGCCCGAGGTGATGGGGTGACCCACCGGGTTTTGCGTGCCAAACTTGAGCGTGCGCTCTTTGTAATCTTGCGCCGAGGTTATGCCCGCAACCACCAAGGCCACGGTAGCGATCACGCTTTTGACGAACAGACGTTTCATGAGTGTCTCCTAATGAATCAATGCAAGTACGCTGAACAACTGCGTGGCAAGTGCGTGGCGTACAGTTCACACGCTTGCCATGGAAATCAATGAGGCTGCTTAACCACCGAGAAACTTCGCTGGCCACATCACCAATTGGGGAAACAGCACCATCAAGAACAACAGCACAAACTGCGCAAACATGAAAGGCAACACGCCGCGTGTCACTTCATCCATGCTCACTTTGCCCACGCCAGCCACCGTGTTGAGCACCGTGCCCACGGGCGGTGTGACCAGTCCTATGGCATTGTTGATGATGAACAGCACACCAAAATACACTGGGTCAATGCCTGCAGCTTTGACCAGCGGCATCAACACAGGCGTAAGTATGAGAATCGTCGGCGTCATGTCCATCGCCGTGCCCACGATCATCACGATCACCATGATGGCAAACATCAAGAGGCGCGGGCTGTCTAGCAAGGGGCGCAGCAGCTCGGTCAGCTGGGCGGGCAATTGCGCCACCGTGATCATCCAAGCAGACACCATCGCTGCTGCCACCAAAAACATGACCACGGCACTCGTCTTGGCTGCGCTGATCATGATCGGCAGCATATCTTTGATGCTGATTTCTTTGTAGACGATCAGCGAGACGAGCACGGCATACATCGCCGCGACCACGGCTGATTCGGTGGGCGTGAAGATGCCAAATTTCAGGCCACCGACCACGATCATGGGCAAGACCAGTGCCCAGCTTGCACCTTTAAGCGCTTGGAAGACCTCTGATTTTGTTTGACGCGGCGGTGGCGTGACTTTCTCCGTGCGCACCAGCCACCACCAAGTGATCCACAGAGCTGCGCCCAGCATGATGCCAGGCGCGATGCCTGCCAAGAAGAGCTTGGAGATCGACACATTGGCCGCCACACCGAAGATGATGAAAGCAATGCTCGGCGGAATGATGGGGGCAATGATGCCTGCTGAGGCAATCAAACCCGCCGAGCGGGCTTTGTTGTGCCCCGCTTTGACCATCATGGGCAAGAGCAAGGCAGACAGCGCTGCAGCATCAGCCACCGCTGAGCCAGAGAGCGCGGCCATGATGCAAGCGGCCACAATGGCCACGTAACCCAAGCCGCCCGGAATATGGCCGACGATGGACATGGCAAAGTTAACGATGCGTTTGCTCAGGCCACCCGCATTCATCACCTCGCCTGCGAGCATGAAGAAAGGCACCGCCAGCAGCGGGAAGCTATTTGCTCCCTCGATCACGTTTTGCGCGAGGATTTGAGAATCCCACATACCCAAATGCCACATCAGGGCAGCGCCCGACAGCAGCAGGGAAAATGCAATTGGCATGCCAATGGCCATGGCGCCGAGCAGGGAGATAAGAAAGATGGCAATCGTCATGGCTGATCTTTCAGTTTATTTGTGCTCGCCATGCGGCACTTCTTCGGATTCACGCACAGCCATCAGCTCGTCTTCGCTCATCTGGCCTGCCAGCAAGCGGTACAAATCACGTGAAATGATCAAACCACCGAAGACAGCAAACATGAGCCCACTGGCAAAGAAGATGCCCATCGACACCTCCATCGCCGCGCTCGTAGAACTGGCATTGATCTTGGTTTGCTCCCAAGCGCCTTTGAAGAGTACGCCGCACAGCCCGAGCATCAGCAAATAGCTCAGGCCGAGGCAGATTTTTTTGCCCAATAGGTCCAATCGGGAAATCAGCATGTCGGTGCCTAAATGACCGTGTTCTTTCAAAGCCACCACCGCGCCCATGAAGGTGAGCCAGACAAAGAGCCAGCGTGAGAGCTCTTCACTGATGGCGATACCAGAGTTAAAACCGTATCGCAACACGACGTTGCCAAACACCATGAGCACCATCAAGGCCAAAAACACGGCCATGGCGACTTCGATGAGCTTGCAGTAGCTGTTGATGAATTTTTCTAGCATGTTGATATTCTTTGCAGAGAGCCGTATTTTGTACTATTTAGTACATTACAAGATGCCGGGTTTACACCAACAGCCCTGATGATTTACAACCAACAGCTATCAAAATTTGGCATGGAATAAGTGGGTCCATACAGACCGAGGCTCGCTAGGAGTGGTGTTGGCAACATACCTGTCATTCTGGAGACGGAGAAAAAGCACTTGATTCATAAAGAGGGCTCTCAAACACAAACAATTGGTTATCCTATGCTTTAACACTATGCTGATCGACTTTTTCTACACCCTCCGCTCCGCCAAACTCCCAGTCTCCGTCAAGGAATACCTCACCCTGCTTGAAGCTGTGAGAGAGGGCGTGGTAGGGCCTGCCAGTGACGATGGTTACAAAATTGATGATTTCTATTACTTGAGCCGCACGGCTTTGGTGAAGGATGAAAAGCACTTTGATAAGTTTGATCGCGCTTTTGCGGCTTACTTCAAAGGCGTGGAGATGGTGGCGGATTTCACGCAAGACATTCCGCTGGAGTGGTTGCGTAAGAATTTAGAGTTGGAGCTGAGCGCCGAGGAAAAAGCCAAGATTGAGGCCATGGGCTGGGACGAGCTCATGGAGACTCTGAAGAAGCGCTTTGAAGAACAAAAAGAGCGCCACGAAGGTGGCAACAAATGGATTGGCACTGGCGGCACGTCTCCTTTCGGTGCCAACGGCTACAACCCGCAGGGCATTCGCATTGGACAAGCCGGCGGCCGCAATAAATCTGCAATCAAGGTGTGGGATCAGCGTGCCTACAAAGACTACGACGATTCCCA
>JANMDE010000305.1:0-3652 GCA_031376105.1 Variovorax sp.
CAAAGACGGCAACCGCTTTGCTGTGCTCACCGACATTTTGGGCGACGAAGATCACCTTGGTGATATGGACTTCAAAGTGGCCGGTACGACCAACGGCGTGACCGCTCTGCAAATGGACATCAAAATCCAAGGCATCACCAAAGAAATCATGCAAGTTGCGTTGGCACAAGCCAAAGAAGCCCGTATGCACATTCTGGGCAAGATGCAAGAGGCGATGGCGACTGCGAACACAGAAGTGAGCGATTTTGCGCCACGCCTCTACACGATGAAGATCAATCCGGAGAAGATTCGTGACATCATCGGCAAAGGTGGCGCTACGATCCGCGCCCTGACGGAAGAGACCGGCTGCACCATTGACATCGGCGAAGATGGCACGATCACCATTGCCTCAACGGATGCCGACAAAGCGGCATTCGCCAAGCAACGCATCACCGACATCACCGCAGAGGTGGAAATTGGCAAGATTTACGAAGGTCCGATCACCAAGATTTTGGAATTCGGTGCACTCGTCAACCTGCTGCCCGGTAAAGACGGTTTGCTGCATATCAGCCAAATCGCCTTTGAGCGCGTGGAAAAAGTTACCGATTACCTGCAAGAAGGCCAGATCATCAAGGTCAAGGTCATGGAGACGGACGACAAAGGCCGCGTCAAGCTGTCGATGAAAGCGCTGCTTGAGAAGCCTGAGGGCTACGAAGAGCCACAACGCGAATTCCGTGAGCGCTCTGACCGTGGCGGTTATCGTAACGACCGTGGCAACGATCGCGGCCCACGCGGCGATGACCGTGGCGGTGATCGCGCCCCGCGTGGCGATCGCCCACCGCGCGAAGACCGTGCTCCTCGTGAAGATCGCGCCCCTCGCCAAGACCGCGAAGGTGGTAATGGCGGCGGTAATGGTGGCGAGCAACAGCAGCAGCAATAAATCTGAAGAGATTTTTGTCGCGAAAGAAGCGAAACCAACGCGAAAACCGCAAAAAGGCGAAGGAAATTTCGTATTTCTTTTTCGCGTAAATTTTGCGTCTTTCGCGTTCAAAGATCGAATTTCTGAATATGCAAGTCATTGAAATTTCACAATTTGGCGCACCCGATGTGCTGCGTCTGGCCGAGCGGCCAGATGCCGTTGCAGGTGTGGGCGAGGTGTTGATTCGTGTGGCTGCTTCGGGCGTGAATCGCCCGGATGTATTGCAGCGCACGGGCAGCTACCCGGTGCCACCGGGTGCGAGTGATATTCCTGGCTTAGAAGTGGCGGGCGAGATCATTGGTGGCGATGAAGCAGCCATGAAGTTGGCCGGTTTCAAGATTGGCGATCAGGTTTGCGCGTTGGTTGCAGGCGGCGGTTATGGGCAGCTTTGTTCAGCGCCAGTAGGTTCATGCTTGCCTGTGCCCAAGGGCTTGTCGATGATCGAGGCGGCGAGCTTGCCAGAAACGTTTTTCACGGTGTGGAGCAATGTGTTTGACCGTGGCCAGCTCAAAAGCGGCGAGAGTTTCTTGGTGCAGGGCGGCACGAGCGGCATTGGCGTGACGGCGATTCAAATGGCGAAGGCTTTTGGTGCAACTGTTTTTGCTACTGCGGGCAGTGACGAAAAATGCCAAGCCTGCATAAAGCTCGGCGCAGATCACGCGATCAATTACAAAACGCAAGATTTTGCAGAAGAGATCAAGCGCCTGACTGGTGCACCCGCTGCCGGCGGCGTGCTGTCTAACGCACAAGCTGGCGGTATCAACGTCATCTTAGACATGGTCGCTGGCAGTTATGTCGCCAAAGAAGTTGAATGTTTGGCCGAAGAAGGCAGACTGGTGATTATTGCTGTGCAAGGCGGTTTGAAAGCGGAATTCAATGCGGGTTTGGTACTGCGCCGCCGCTTGGCTATAACCGGCTCCACGCTGCGCCCGCGCCCAGTGTCGTTCAAAGCCGCGATTGCGCAAAGCCTCAAAACCAAAGTCTGGCCGCTGCTTGAAAGCGGCAAGATTCAACCCATTATCTACAAGAGCTTTGCGCCGCAAGAAGCTGCGCAAGCGCATACGCTCATGGAATCCAATCAGCACATCGGCAAGATCATGCTCGATTGGTCATTGCTGTAAACCGAAGCCCCAAGCATCATGAAAAAACTCATCGCTGGCAACTGGAAAATGAACGGCTCGCTCGCGGCCAATGAGCTGCTCACGCTTGAGCTGCTTGCCGGCATCAAAGCATGGGGCAAGGTATCGGACTGCGATGTGGCTGTATGTGTGCCAGCGCCATATCTGGCGCAAGTCTCTAGCCTTGTGAATCAAGGTGTCTCAGAGAAAAAAAGTGATATAGCCCCTATAGAATGTGCAAAGAATGCTATCGAATTAGGAGCGCAAGACATCTCTCATCAGTCCAGCGGCGCGTTCACGGGCGAGGTCTCAGGCGGCATGCTGAAGGAGTTTCGAGTCCGTTATGTGATCGTGGGTCACAGCGAGCGCCGCCGTTATCACGGCGAAACTGATCAAACGGTATCGCTCAAAGCCAAGGCGGCTTTGGCTGCGGGCATCACGCCGATTGTTTGCGTGGGCGAAACGCTGCAAGAGCGCGAAACCGGGCAGACGGAAGCCGTTGTCAAGCGCCAGCTCGCAGCAGTAATTCATGACAATGGCCATTGCATTAGCGAAATCGTGGTGGCCTATGAACCGGTTTGGGCGATTGGTACAGGCAAAACCGCCTCGCCAAGCGAAGCGCAGCAGGTGCATGCCGTGCTGCGTGCGCAGCTCAATGCCGCCAGCAGCGCTGCCAAGCAGCGCGTGCGCATTCTCTATGGCGGCAGCATGAACGCGGCCAACGCCAAAGAACTCTTAGCGCAGCCTGATATTGATGGCGGCTTGATTGGTGGCGCATCGCTCAAAGCCGCAGATTTCATGCAAATCATTGCTGCAGCCGTTTAAATATCTACCTGACACGCTACTGAATTTATAGCATTAAAATATCGACCTACTGGAAATCCAACATGCAAGTTTTAATCACCATTTTGTTTGCCCTTCAAATCATCTCGGCTTTGGCCATGATTGGCCTTATCCTCGTGCAACACGGCAAGGGCGCTGATATGGGCGCAGCCTTCGGCTCCGGCAGCTCCGGCAGCCTGTTTGGCGCATCGGGCAGTGCCAACTTTCTCTCGCGCATGACGGGCGTGTTAGCCACGGTGTTTTTCGTCTGCACACTGGGCTTGGCTTACACCAGCGGTGTGCGCCCAACAGGTTCTGGTTCTGTGCTTGAAAAAGCCGCTGTGCCTGCGCCTGCCTCCTCTGCCGTGCCTGCAACGCCAGCCTCTGGTGCGCAAGCGATTCCCACAGCGCCTGCTGGCGCGGCTGCTGTGCCCGCAGCGCCGGCTCCCGTTGCGTCGGGTGTGCAGCCTATTCCAGCACCGGCCAAATAACGCCACGCTGAAAGCTGCATTGCTATCGAATTTAGCGCGGGTTCTCCCTGATTTAGGGCGGTTTTCAAGCTAAAATTCAAGGCTGTCTGCTACCGGCAACTCCTCATGCTGGCAGACAGAAAACAAAGCCGTCGTGGTGGAATTGGTAGACACGCTATCTTGAGGTGGTAGTGGCGAAAGCTGTGCGAGTTCGAGTCTCGCCGTCGGCACCAAACTTTTTGGCAAGCGGCTCAGGCAGTTACCTGAGCCGCTTTGCCTCAAGT
>JANMDE010000348.1:0-7040 GCA_031376105.1 Variovorax sp.
GTTTGTCGCTGTCCCCTTTGGCGCGTGCGTACACCAGCGAGCGCTGCGCACGAGAAAACGGCGCAGCTTCGTGATCTGCCTCCAAAAAATACTGGCGAATCTCGGGGCGAATGTATTCCATCAAAAAGCGCACATGCCCAATCACCGGGTAATTGCGCAAAATCGCATGCCGATCTTGGCGTAAATCTCGGATGCCTAAAGCGCTGAGTGCAATGAAAATCAACGTCCAAAGCCAGCCCACGCCAAAGGCGATGAGGCAAAAAAGGCCGAGCAGGCTGAAGAAAATGCAGGCGATGAAAGCGCTGTAGCGAATGGGCACGGAAGCACTCGCACGAGATATATAGTCTTGAATCATATGGACATCGTAACTTGTGTTTGTGAAAATGGTGATGGGCTCATCGCGTAAAGGCGGCATCAGCTGCCTTAGAAGCATAAATCCTTGCAACGGAAGGGATTTTTTTACAAAGCCTTGGGCAAATGCGACGCTAAAAAATCATAAACCGCTTTAATACGCCGGTTACTGCGGATTTCTCGGTGAACGACCAGCCACATCGGCAAAGGCGGCAGCGGCAGCATGGGCAGCAAGGAGACGAGCTGTGTATCTGCGCGGCCCACATAATCAGCGAGAAAGCCGATGCCCATGCCGGCTCGCACCGCTTCTGCGCAGGCGATCAAATCATCGGTGCGGAGCACAATCTGACCGGGCCGCAGGTGTAAGCCCATCGCCACTGCGCCGCGCTCAAGGGCATTGTCTGTATCACTGCCAATCAGATCGTGTTGCGTCAAATCAGCGGGCAGTTTGGGCACACCTCGGCGGCGCAAATAGTCGCGATGTGCGTAAGTGCCCAACGTGACTTGGCCGATTCGCTTGGCGATCAGGCTGCCTTGTTCGGGCTGCACCATGCGCAGCGCAATATCGGCCTCGCGCTTCAAAAGGTTGCTCACTTCATTGCTGACCACCAGCTGCACCGTGATCTCTGGCAACACCAAGCGCATTTGCGCCAGCAGCGGCGGCAACAGCACGCAGGCCACAGGCTGGCTGGCGCTGATGCGCACCGAGCCTGCTTGGCTTGATTGCTCACCCGAGGCTTGGCGTGCGAGCTGCATTGCACCGGCTTCCATCGCCCGTGCGGAGTCCGCCAGTTTGAGCGCCATGGCCGTGGGCAGCAAGCCGCGCCCTGTGCGCTCAAACAGCGTGGTGCCCAGCTGCGATTCCAGCTCAGCAATGTGCCGCCCCAGCGTGGGTTGGCTGGAATTGAGCGCCCGCGCTGCACCCAGCAAGCTGCCGTGCTCGAGCGCAGCGAGGAAGGAGCGAACGAGTGTCCAGTCGAAAGTGTTAGTCATGGGCGTTATTCATTTTTGAATTTCTGGTGTGAACAGTTAGGCAATTGCGTTGGAGTCGATATTTTTCCACAATCCTCACATCGCCGCTAGATCTGAAAGATTCACCATGCAACATGCACTTAATGAAGCCCATCCAGTTTCCCCGCTGAGCACTTGGTTAAGCAAGGGCCTGGCTTCGCTCAGGATTACGGCGCCCGCGCTATATTGGAGCGCTCTTGGGTTGTTGTTGATGTCTTGCCTGACGGCCGCGCTGGCATTGATCGATCCACGCCTGTTCCAAGGTGTCAGCGTTTGGCTCAAGCCATGGAAGTTTCAAGTGTCGACGGGGGTGTATTTGCTCACCTTGGCGATGTTCATGGTTGGGCTGCCCAAGCCTGCGTTGCGAAGCCGCTCGGCCAAATATGTGGTCTGGGTGGCCTTGCTCAGCGGTTTGTTTGAGGTGTTTTACATCACGCTGCAGGGTGCGCAAGGTAAGGCTTCGCATTTCAACACGGCCACGCCTTTCGATGCATGGATGTATACCTTGATGGGGGTTGGCGCTGGGCTGCTTGTGAGCGCTTCTTTGGTGCTGGGCATCTTGATTGCTCGTTCGAAAGACTATGCGCTACCCGCATCACTCAAGTGGTCAATCGTGCTCGGATTGCTCGCCACATTTGTCTTGGGCGCAGGCTTTGGCGGTTATCTCAGCAGCCAGCCAACCGGCCATTGGGTGGGCGCTGCCCGCACCGATGCAGGCGGCCTGCCCTTGGTAACGTGGTCTCGCCAAGGCGGTGATTTACGCGTTGCGCATTTCTTTGGCATCCATGCGATGCACTTCATTCCTTTCTTTGGCTGGGTGCTGCATCGCTTGCAAACGTCGCAGCGCGTGGCCTTACCAGCGGTTTGGGGCATTGCGGTGTTATTTAGCGCATGGTGCACGTGGACATTTGTTCAGGCATTGCGCGGCCTTCCTTTCTGGGCGTAAAGCCCTGCTTTTTAATTTTCATTTGGAGAACATCATGAGTCGTCGTCAATTTATTCGTTTGGTGGGTGGTGGCACGGTTGCAGCGGCCACGCTGAGTTTGAGTGGTTGCATCAGCAGCGACTTGCCAGTGCAGGCTCTTGAGGCATGGAATGGCCCCGCGAATAGCGAGACGGAGCCGCGCCGCCGGGCTCTAGCCTATGCGATCACAGCGCCCAACCCGCACAACCTTCAGCCATGGTTGGTAGATTTACGTGAGGCGAATGTCATCACGTTGCGCACCGATCCACAGCGTGTCTTGCCTGAGACGGACCCGTTGGGCCGGCAAATCATGGTGGGGCATGGCGCATTTCTTGAGCTGTTGGTGATTGCGCTTGCTGAGCAGGGCTTGCGCGCTGACGTGCAGCTGTGGCCGCAAGGCGAGCTACCTGCGCAATTGAAGGATTGGCGCGCAGCCATGCAGCTTCCTGTGGCTCGAATCACGATTGCGCCCAGTGGGACAAAAGATGCGCTTTTTGCGCAGATTTTGAATCGTCATACGGTGAAGGTAAATTTCGAAGCAGCGAAACCAGTATCCGATGCCAGCCTACAAAGCATCCTAGCCGCTGGCGGCACGTCGCGCATGCAATGCGGCGGCACAGTGCAAGAGCAGCGTCTGGTTCCCTTGCGCAAGCTTTGCTTAGATTCAGCATTCGTTGAACTGCGCACCCCTCGTACGAACCTGGAGAGTATCCGCCTCGTGCGCGTGGGGCCGGACGAAATTCTGCAAAACCGGGATGGCATCTCGATCAACTCACCAATGGTGCGCATGCTCAGTGCTTTGGGCCAATTTGATCGAAGCTTGCCCACAGCTGCGGGCAGCACAGCTGAGAAAAAGTTCATTGAGCGGTTTGATGGCACAAGCAAAACTGCCATGGGATTTGTTTGGATCACCGGTAAAAATTCGCGGTTTGATCAAGTGGAGGCCGGGCGTATGTATGTGCGCCTGCAACTGCAAGCCACCGCGCAAGGCATCGCTATGCACCCGCTGAGCCAAGCTTTGCAGGAGTTTGCAGAGATGAAGCCGCATTACGAGCAGGTGCATCAGCTCGTGCTCAACCAAAGCGCCCCGCGCAGCCCGCAAGATGCGACAGTACAAATGCTCTGCCGCATCGGTTACACGACCACTCCCGCCCCAGCCACACCCCGCCGTGCGCTAGAAAAATTCATCGTGAATACCTAAAAGGCCAGCCATGCAAACAACCCACTCCCCCACGCGCGGCTTGCACTGGCTGCTTCGCGCGGAAGGCCTCGCCTTGTTGCTGGCCAGCGTATGGGCCTATGCCCACTTCAGCCCCGGTTGGGGGCGGTTTGCATGGCTGTTTCTGTTGCCAGACATCGCCCTGCTCGCCTACCTGATCAACCCACACTTTGGCGCGGTTTGCTATAACGCCACGCATTCAGAGATTGGCGCGCTCGCGCTGTTGGTGGCAAGCCTAGCGCTCCCCATGCCCGCGCTGCTCCCATTGAGCTTGATTTGGTTAGCTCATATTGGTTTTGATCGCGCGCTGGGCTACGGACTCAAATCCAGCGAGGGCTTTAAATACACGCATTTAGGGTTGATCCGTTCAAATCCAAGGCGGCAATAAAGAAAAGTCAGCTGTTGTTCCTTATAAACACTGCATAGTTTGCTATTGAATGCATAGTAAGTAACGACGCGCCGACCATCTAGATCCGCTACGCGATGGGTCTGGGGGAGGCGATTTTTTTCTTCGTCGGGCGCGACCCGTCAACTCATCAACGCCACAAAAGACCAGCAGCTCGGGCGACCAAGCACAGCGCACCCAAAAGAAAAAAGATCGACTCACTCAGGCACGTTGCGTAGCAGGCGAGCGGATCGAGCAAAAGCGAAGCAACCGCAACATGCGAGCAGCTCGCGTCAAACAGGCTTCAGCAAACCAACAAATCAGCTAGACAGCAAAGAAACACACCGCCGCAAAGCATGCAAAACCGTCTGCTGCCGCACAGCCGCGCGATCCCCGTCAAAGCGCATCATCTCGCTATGCAGCGCGCCCTGCACCGAAAAGCCAAACCACACCGTGCCCACCGGTTTGGCAGCGCTGCCGCCTGTGGGCCCGGCCACGCCTGTGACGGCGATGCTCACCTGCGCCAGAGAATGCCGCACCGCGCCAAAAGCCATGGCCCGCACCACTGGCTCGCTGACTGCGCCATGCTGCGCGATCAGCGCCGCATCCACTCCCAGCGAATCTGCTTTCGCCTCATTGGAATACGTCACAAAGCCACGCTCAAACCAATTTGAAGAGCCCGCCAAGTCGGTACAGGCAGCGGAAATCATGCCGCCTGTGCAGCTTTCTGCGGTGGCCAGTTTGAGCTCATTTTTAAGCAATAAATCGGCCAATAGCCCACATAATTGCTGCAAAGTTTGCTCTGAATTTGATAGTGAATTCATTTGCCCATCGTCCTCAAAACTGCCACATTGCGATCACCAGCAACGTGCAAGCTGCGGCCACCAAGTCATCCAGGATGATGCCAAAGCCGCCCTTCCAGCCAAAGCCGTGAAACAAATCATCCGCCCAAGCCACTGGGCCGGGTTTGACGGCATCAAAAAAACGAAAAAGAGCAAACGCCACCAACTGCGCACCCCAAGAAGCAGGCGTGACGACCCACAGGATGAGCCAAAAGGCAATCACCTCGTCCCACACAATCGCGCCCGGATCGAGCACGCGCAGATGGGCGGCGGCCACCGTGCAAGCCCACCAGCCCACAAAAACCGAGGCCAAGATCACCCAGCCAATCTGCTCTGTGGAAAGATACAGTTGCATCACCGCAAACGCCGCCCAAGCCCAGAGCGTGCCTACCGTGCCAGGCGCGATAGGGGACAGCCCTGAGCCCGCGCCCAAAGCAATGAAATGCGCAGGATGTGAGAGCAAAAACCTGACCCCCGGGCGCAAGACACTGGGGCGCAAAGGAGGAGACAGAGGCGGCGACAGCGGTGTGTCAGCAGCGCCGGGCGCGTCATTCGGATTCATGTATTGGGCCGAAAGTTGCTATTAAATAGTGAGCGCACTATGAAGATAATATGAGGGCTAGAGCTACAAAATGCTTGCAGATCAAGCCACTTTAGAAGAATTAGGCCGATGCGGGCAGGCCGTCTTGGTGCAACGTGCATAAAGCGAGAGCGCATGCTCTTCCAGCACGAAGCCCTTGGTTTTGGCCACGGCCGTTTGGCGCTTTTCAATCTCAGGATCGTGGAATTCCTCCACTTTGCCGCAATCGAGGCACACCAAATGGTCGTGATGCGTGCCTTCGTTGAGCTCATAGACCGCCTTGCCACTCTCAAAATTGCTGCGTGTGAGCAGCCCGGCTTGCTCAAATTGGGTGAGCACACGGTAGACCGTGGCCAGACCAATGTCGGTGCGCTCATTGAGTAAAACGCGGTAAACGTCTTCCGCCGTCATGTGGCGCTGCGTGCCGCCCTGAAAAATCTGCATGATCTTCAGGCGTGGCAGCGTGGCTTTCAAGCCGGTGTTTTTGAGTTCGTCTAGCGTGGTCATGGTGCGACAAGGTGATGCGAGGCGAGGCGGTGGTGCAAAGCGAAGCCGCTACAATGGTTTGATCATAACCTTTGTCTCCCAGAACGTGCAGCTTTGCCCGCTTGGATTGCCCCCAATGACCGTTTCCACCGACTTATCCCCCGCCGTGTCACAACCCCTGCTTTATCTGGGTCGCTTGAGCGCTTTAGCTTCTGCTTGCATCGCGCTCGCCGCCTGCTCCAGTTTCAACAACACTGCCAGCACATTGGGCGGCTTGGTCACGCCCTACAAGGTGGATATCGTTCAAGGCAATTTCGTCTCTAAAGAGCAAAAAGATGCTTTGCAAATCGGCATGCCTCGTCTGCAGGTGCGTGATATCTTGGGCTCTCCCTTGGTCACCAGCGCTTTCCATGCGGATCGCTGGGAATATGTCTTCACGATTCGCCGCCAGGGCGCTGAGCCACAGCTGCGCAAGCTCACGGTCTTCTTTAAAGCGGATGAGCTGGCCAAGGTGGAAAGCGATGAGCTGATCACCGAACAGGCCTTTGTCGCCTCGCTCTCTGAAGGCCGCTCGCTGGGCAAAGTACCGCTGCTGGAAGTGCCGCTGGAAGTTTTGCGTGAGTTTGGCATCAAGAATTCCACGCCAAACGCGGAAGCCCCTGTAAATGCCGCACAGCGCGCTACAAATACTGTAGCGCCCACGAGTTATCCTCCGCTGGAAACAGCCGGTATCGTCACGTCGGCTTGGGATGCCAGCACGCAACGAGCGGTGGCGGCGAGCAACGCAGCCAGACCCAGCGCGCCCACCCCCGCCTCCAATGCGCCGCTGCTGACAGCGCAAGCGCCTGCACGCGCATCTGCAACTACGCCAGCTGCACCCGCTGCTGCAGCCGTTCCTACACCCGCGCCAGCGCCATCACAGCCACCCGCTGCCACTGCGCCGCCCAGAGCGGTAACCCCTTTGGCTGCTCCGGCTGCTGTGGCTCCTGCACCGACACCTGCGCCCGTAACAGCGCCCACAACTGCGCCAATCATTGCAGCAGCGCCCGTTGCCGTAGCACCGGCAGTGGCTCGCCCAGTGCCTGCGCCAGTTGCAGCCCCCGTTGCGCCTGCCCCGATCACGCCAGCAGCTGTCGCCCCCTCTCCTGCTCCTGCTGCCGTGTCAGCGCCCAGACCAGCCCCAGTGGCCACTGCTCCCGTCG
>JANMDE010000356.1:0-2827 GCA_031376105.1 Variovorax sp.
CTTCGAAGGCACCGCTCTCCGAAGCTTTTGGCAACTGGAAAAACGGCAAGATCGCTCTGATCGCTTTGCTCGGCCTCGTGGCGGGTCAAGCCGTGGTTTGGTACACCGGCCAGTTCTACGCGCTGTTTTTCATGCAGAACGTGATCAAAATCGACAGCTTCACCGCTAACGTGATGGTTGCTTGGTCGCTGATTTTGGGTACAGGCGGCTTCCTTGTCTTTGGTTCTTTGTCTGACCGGATTGGCCGCAAGCCCATCATTTTGGTCGGTTGCCTGTTGGCGGCCATCACCTTCCTGCCTGTGTTTAACTTGCTGACCAAGACCGCTAACCCAGCGATCTATGCTGCGCACCAGACGCCGGTCTCCGTGAAGGTATTTGCAGAAGATTGCTCATTCCAGTTCAACCCAACCGGCACCGTGAAATTCAGCTCGTCTTGCGATATCGCTAAGGCGCAGCTGGCACGCACCTCGGTGAACTACTCAACCATCGAAGGCGCAGCACCCGGCACTTTGGCTGTGGTGAAGGTTGGCGAGACTGAGATTCAGTCATACGACGCAGGCAAGCTGACTGGCGACGATCTGAAAAAGGCCAAGACCGCTTTTGATAGCAGCCTGAATGCTGCGCTCAAAAAAGCGGGCTACCCCATGGTCGCAGCTGACAACACCACGATTGCCAAGGCGCAGCACTTCTTCGATATCTTCAATACGCAGAAGCTCACCATCATCTTTATCCTGACCTATTTGGTGATTCTGGTGACGATGGTTTATGGCCCGATTGCGGCCATGCTGGTTGAAATGTTCCCAACTCGCATCCGCTACTCTGGCTTGTCTCTGCCTTATCACATTGGTAACGGCTGGTTTGGTGGCCTGATGCCTGCAACAGCATTCGCTATCTCTGCGCAGACGGGTAACATCTACTCCGGCCTGTGGTACGCCATCGTGATTGCTGTGATGACCGTGGTGATTGGCACTTTGTTTGTGCCAAGTGGCACCCACAAGAAGGACATCTTTGCTGGCGATATGGATAAGAAATAATCTTTAAACGCTGAACGAGGCCAGGGTTTTGCAAGTCAAGACCTTGGCTTTTTTTTTGAGATACTGCAAGCCAGAGTGCTCGCACTTTTTTGAATTTTGAAAGCACTGGAAAATACATTGATCGATCTTGTTATTTCTCAATTGGCTGACCCTTTTCGCATTGGCTTGCTCATCGCCTTGGTCGTTACCATGCAGCGAACAGCGTCTGTGACAGGGCGCGTCATTCCTCTCCTGGCCGGTGTTGTATTTGTCGCTGTGATGCTACCAACCACAATGCCCAGCGCCACAGTTGGCCTCAAAGACGCGATCCTCGCTGGGCTCATCTCCAACGTCATCATCTTGCTGCCAGTGCTCGCAGCAGCGTGGCTGATTGCGCGATTGCGCCGATAACGCCAGCGCCGCACTGTTGCTCTCACGAAAAAAGGCGCTACCAAAAAAGTAGCACCCCGCGCATATTCTATAACGGCTATCGGCCAATAACGGCCAATAATCAATCTCCGCGCACGACACCTTCGCGACGTGGGTCTGCGCCGCCGAACCAGCCTGAACCGCCGCCTGATGCGGGGTTCAAGTTAGCGCGGCCAATGGCTTGGAGTCCGCTGGTCATAGCTTGCTCGCGTGCATCGTGGCCACGGCCTTTAAGGGCGTCAACAGTGGCTTTGGGGAAGCGATTTTCCTCTAGCAAGGTGGGAGCACCCGCCGCACCGAAATTGGGCAGATTGATCGCTTGCTGGGCATTTAAGCCCCAATTGAGCATGCCGTAGACCGTTTTAGCGGTGTAATGAATGATCAGCGCGCCGCCGGGGCTGCCGCCAGTCATCACGACTTTGCCATCCGCTTTGTCAAAAATGATGGTGGGGCTCATGGAGCTGCGGGGGCGTTTGCCGGGCTGCACGCGGTTGGCAGTCGGCTGGCCAGCGGCGTTGTTGGGAGCGTAGTTGAAGTCGGTCAGCTCGTTGTTGAGCAAGAAGCCGCCGCCAGCCTCTGGGTTGCTGGGGTTGACCATCTGGCGCGCGCCGAAGCCGTCTTCAATCGTGGTGGTCATCGACAGAGCGTTACCGTATCCATCAATGATGGAGATGTGGCTGGTGCCGTATTCCGGTTGATCTGCGCCTCTGCCAAAGGCAGATTTCACGCCAGCGGGGTTGCCAGGTTTGGCATCGCCTTTGAGGCTGGTGCCAGTAATCAGCTTGGCGCGCTCAGCCAAATAGGCGGGGGCGAGCATGGCGCTCCAGTTGCCACCCATTTTTCCATCAGGAGCGGGCACGAAATCTGGGTCTCCGAGAAACTGGGCGCGGTCTGCGAAGGTGAGGCGAGCAGCCTCAAGATAGAGATGCAGCCAGCCGGGGCTTGGCAAGCCATCCGCTTCAAGCTGGATGTTGCCCGCGTTGGTTTGCGCCAGCGTGCCAAGGATTTGGCCGACAGCGATCATGCCTGATGAGGGCGGAGGCATGCCGCAGATGACGTAGTCTTTGTTGGTGGAGGCTTTGTAATCCATGCAAATAGGATCGCGCTTCTTGGGCTGGTAGCCCGCCATGTCAGCCATGGTGAGCTTGCCGGGATTCTCTTTATGGCCTTGGACTTTATTGACGATGGCTTGTGCAATCGGGCCTTCGTGCATGGCTTTGCTGCCTTGCGCAGCGATCGCTTTGAGCACATCGGCATAGGCTTGGTTACGGATGTTGAAGCCGACATCGCGTGGGTCACCATCAGGCTTGTAGAAATACGCTTTGGCGGTGGGGTCTTTAGCCAAATGCGCATCGGCTTTCACCAGCGTATTCAGGCGCGGGCTG
>JANMDE010000380.1:0-12418 GCA_031376105.1 Variovorax sp.
GCTGGTCAATCTCTAAATACCCAGTGCCAGGAATGAAGGGCACTGGTGGGGGTATGACCATTGGACTGGAAACGACAGCATCGTTTGAGCCACAACCCGTCAATAAAAAAGCGAGGCCAAGCGAAGCACTTAAGCACAGCGATTGGAGCCGATGAAATAAACCGGCGAATGATTGGGTGTTAGTCATCATCATGTTCCGAGAGTTCTGGGAACAGTATGTCTGTGAAACCAAATTTACGGAAGTCCCTGACACGCATAGGGTAGAGGATTCCGTGCAAATGGTCACATTCATGCTGAACAACTCTCGCATGGAAACCGCTGACTGTGCGGTCAATGGCTTGGCCTAGCTCATCAAAACCCTGATAGCGGATACTTTTGAAGCGAGGAACACTGCCGCGCAGGCCGGGCACAGACAGGCAACCTTCCCATCCCTCTTCCAAATCCTTGCTTGCGGCATCAAAGTGAATATCAAATGCTATATTTTCAATAGCAGACTGTGTATATTCTATAAGGGCAAGAGGCTGATTGTCTTCAAATATCGGCGTGATGATGGGGTTGATCAAGACCGTGCGTGGCACTGGCGGTGCATCCGGGTAACGCGGGTTAATCTGCCCGCTGCCAAAGATCACCAGCTGCAAGTCAACGCCAATCTGAGGCGCGGCCAAACCAGCGCCGTTGGCCGCCGCCATCGTGTCTTGCATGTCTTGCAGCAGGGCATGCAGCTGCGGTGTGTTGAACTCGATCACCCGCCCAGCCACGCGCAGCAAACGTGCATCGCCCATCTTAAGAATCTCTCGAATCGCCATCGTCTGCCTTGTGTTTTCAGAGTTGGGGTTAGCGTTGGGGTTTGCTAGGGTTGAGCCTTGGCTTAGCTCGGCACACCTTGGTTGCGCATCCAATCAGCCGTTTGAAACAAACTCTCTCGCAGGCGCGCACGCAAATCCTCGGGAACACCCGTCTCACCCATCGCCCGATCCATGCAAGCGAGCCATTCGTCGCGCTCTTGAATGCCGATCGGCACATGCATATGCCTAGCGCGCAGACGCGGATGGCCAAATTTCTCGGTGTAATACTGCGGGCCACCCAGCCAGCCGCACAAAAACCAAAAGGTGCGCTGGCGAGAATTGTCGAGGCTCTCCCCATGCACCTGCCGAAGCCGCGCAAACGCAGGCTCCAAATCCATCAGATCATAAAAACGCTCCACCAAGGCTTTAACGCGCTCCTCCCCGCCGATCCATTCAAAAGGTGTGGCGAAGGCTGGCTTTTCAGTGATTTGCATGCAATTTTTGAATAAAAAGGGCATTATGCCCTTATAGAATATACATAGTATGCTACAAAATATATAGCAACTGTGTTGCGCTTTTATTTGCGGCGGTTGCCCAACCCTAAAGCTTCGCGATTTTTAGCCAGTCGATCTGCCTTGCGCTGCTCCATCTTTTCCATGGCTTTGCGCTTGGTGTAGCCCGAGGCATCAGCCCAAGCCCACCAAATCATCGCTAAGCCAAAAGGTGCCAAAACGACCCACCAGCTCCAGTTGGCTACCGCAGCAATTTCAAGGTATTTCATCAACAACAAGACGACGCCCAAGCCTAAGAACAACATGGCAACTCCTTCATTTCGGGCAAAAGGCCCATTTTCATCACTCAATCCATCAAAATAAGGCTTTGATGGATGAAATTAACCGAATTTGACTGATTTTAGGGACTCCTCCCGCTTGGAAACCCAATGTCAACCCAAGCCCCTAGAATTGCGTTGTACCCAGTGTATTGCAAGAATCGCTTGAACCCAAGCCTTGCGCTTTAAAGGAAGACAATGAAAATCCGCCTGCTCGCCCTCCTCTCAGTTGCCGCCGCTTTGACCAGCTTGCAAGCACCCGCTTTTGCTGACCAAGCCCTCGCCACAGCCAAGAACTGCATGGCCTGCCACGCCGTTGACAAGAAAATGGTCGGCCCGTCTTACAAAGCCGTGTCTGAAAAATACGCGACTGACAAAGAAGCCGTGAAAATGCTTGCCGAGAAAATCCAAAAAGGCAGCACCCCCGGCAAAGGCAATTGGGGCGCTATCCCCATGCCCGCCAACCCACAGGTCAACGCAGCTGAGGCAGCCACTCTGGCCGCTTGGGTGCTTGCCGTCAAGTAAGCCTTGGCTCACCCACAAAAAAGCCACCTTCAGGTGGCTTTTTCTTTTTCTAAGAATTTTATGAGCTGCGTAGCAGCATCAAAGCGGCATAGCCCCTCATAAGTAGCAAAGAGGCATCATTCTTCACGCTGCCGGCTGATCCAAATCAAACGCCTTATGCAGCGAGCGCACGGCCAGCTCCATGTATTTCTCGTCGATCACGACCGATGTTTTGATCTCGCTGGTGGAGATCATTTGGATGTTGATGCCCTCTTCTGAGAGCGAGCGGAACATTTTGCTGGCGATGCCGACATGGCTGCGCATGCCGATACCGACGATGCTCACCTTGCAAATCTTCGCATCGCCCACGATCTCAGCTGCACCGAGCTTGGGTATCACTTTGGCTTTGAGCAAATCAATCGTCTTGGCGTAATCGTTGCGATGCACGGTGAATGAAAAATCCGTCTTGCCATCTTTGGAGATGTTTTGGATGATCACATCGACTTCAATGTTGGCATCGGCCACTGCGCCCAAGATGTTGTAGGCAATGCCTGGCGTATCGGGCACGCCTAGGATGGAGATTTTGGCTTCGTCGCGGTTAAATGCGATGCCGGAGACAACGGCTTGTTCCATGTTTTCATCTTCCTCAAAAGTGATCAAAGTGCCAGATTTGGCTTCAATGTTGATATCAATATCCCAGTCGGTAAAGCTGGAAAGCACACGCAAGGGCACTTTGTATTTGCCAGCAAATTCCACGGAGCGAATCTGCAACACCTTGCTGCCCATGCTGGCCATTTCTAGCATCTCTTCAAAGCTCACCGTGTGCAAGCGCCGCGCCTCAGGCACCACGCGCGGATCGGTGGTGTAAACGCCGTCCACATCGGTATAAATCAGGCATTCGGCGGCTTTCATGGCAGCTGCCACGGCCACGGCCGAAGTGTCCGAGCCACCGCGCCCCAGCGTGGTGACATTGCCATCGGGGTCAACGCCCTGAAAACCTGTGACGATCACGACTTTACCAGCCGACAAATCATTGCGAATGCGTTTGTCGTCAATGCTTTCGATGCGCGCTTTGGTGAACGAGCTGTCCGTTTTAATCGGCACTTGCCAGCCGCTATAGCTCACCGACTCCATGCCTTCGGCTTGCAAAGCAATCGCCAACAGCGCGGATGAGACTTGCTCGCCAGTGGCAGCCAAAGCATCAAGCTCTCTGGCATGGGCGGCGGTGGGTTTGGCCGGAGCGAGCTCTTTGGCCAGGCCGAGCAGGCGATTGGTTTCGCCGCTCATGGCTGAGGGCACGACCACCATTTGATGCCCGGCACGAGCCCATTTGGCCACGCGCTTGGCCACATTGCGAATGCGCTCGGCAGACCCCATCGAGGTACCGCCGTATTTATGAACGATCAAAGCCATGTTGTAGAGAAAATCGAAGGCTTACAGGAAACCGCTGGCGGGTCTGCAAGCGGCAAAGCTTTTGATTATAAATCGAGAGCGATTCCCTCCACGGGAAATCCCTAGGCAAAGCGCCTCAAACGGCGATACGCCCTGCCTCAATCGTGATCCGCTGTGCGCATTGCGCGGCAATGGCGCGATCATGCGTCACGAGCACGAGTGTGGTACCGCGCTCGGCGTTGAGCTCAAACATCAGCTCAATCACGCGCTCGCCGGTAGCGAAGTCCAAGCTTCCTGTGGGCTCGTCTGCCAGCAACACAGCGGGCTCAACGACGAAGGCGCGTGCCAGAGCCACACGCTGCTGCTCGCCGCCGCTCATCACCTTGGGATAGTGATTTAAGCGCTCGGAGAGGCCCACACGGCTGAGCATGTCGGTGGCCTGCGCTCGTGCATCTTTGCGGCCAGCGAGCTCCAAAGGCAGCATCACGTTTTCTAAAGCGCTCAAGTTGCCCAAAAGCTGAAAGCTCTGAAACACAAAGCCTACTTTTTGCGCACGCCAAGCGGCGCGATCATCTTCTCCAAAAGCAAACAAATCTTGCCCCGCGAGCTTGACCGTGCCTTTTGTGGGCACATCTAAGCCTGCAATGATGGACAAAAGGGTGCTTTTTCCTGAACCAGAGGCGCCCACGATGGCAACCGTTTGCCGCGCTGGGACGTTGAAATCAATATCGCGCAAAATATCCAGTGTGCCGGTGGAGTCCGTCACGCTTTTGAAAACGTGCTCCACGGAAATGATGGGATCAGACATGAGTGAATTGTTGGTAGGCTTAGATAGACGTGACTTTAGCCGTTTGGCGCTCAGCTGCGCGGCCTTGGGGCTATTTTCTGCCTCTTGGGCCTCGAAAGCACTGGCACAAGCGAAACCCGCCAAGGCAGTAAAAATCGTGGTGGTGGGCGATTCGCTCAGCGCAGAATACGGCCTGCGCCGAGGCACAGGCTGGGTGGCGCTGCTTGAAAAGCGCTTGGAAGACCAAAAAATCACGGCCAAAGTGATCAACGCCAGCATCAGCGGCGACACCACTTCTGGTGGCCGCTCACGTATGGCCGCGCTGCTCACGCAACACCAACCCTCCCATGTGATCATTGAGCTGGGCGGCAACGACGCACTGCGCGGCCTGCCGCTGAAAATGACGCAAGACAATCTGCAAGCCATGACCGAGGCGGCGCAAAAAGCCAATGCCAAAGTATTGCTGCTGGGCATGCAAGTGCCGCCCAACTATGGCGCAGATTACTCAAAGCAGTTTGCCAAGGCGTTTGAAGCGGTTGCCACAGCGCGCAAAGTGCCGCTTGTGCCCTTCTTTCTGCAAGGTGTGGCCGATGGCGCTGATCCTCTCAAGCTCTTTCAAAATGATCGCATTCACCCCAAAGAAGAAGCGCATCCCATCATGCTAGACAACGTCTGGCCAGCACTGAAGAAAATCCTCTAAATGCCACTGCAAAAAATCACTGCGCAAGATGCGCTGGGCAGTCTTGGTTCATTCAGCGCCATCATTGATGCACGTAGCGAATCTGAGTATGGACTGGATCGCCTGCCCAGCGCCGTCAACTGGCCTACTTTGACCGACGCGGAGCGCCATGAGATCGGCACCGAATACGCACAAGTCAATGCCTTTGAAGCCAAGAAGCGCGGCGCAGCCCTTGCTGCAAAAAACATCGCTGCGCATATCGAGCGCGAAGTCATCCCATTGCCGAAAAACTGGAAGCCGCTGATTTACTGCTGGCGCGGCGGCAAACGGAGCGGCTCGCTTGCTTTGGTGCTTTCTGAAATCGGTTTTCAAGTCACGCTGATTGATGGCGGCTACAAAGCCTTTCGTGCAGCAGTGGTGGAAGACATTGCGCGATTGGCCACGCAGTTCAATTACCGCATCATCTGCGGGCCCACAGGCAGCGGCAAAACCCGCTTGCTCCAAGGTCTGCAGCGCGAAGGCGCGCAAATTCTTGATCTCGAAGCGCTCGCTGAGCATCGCAGCTCGGTGCTCGGGCTGATTCCCGGCCAAGAGCAGCCGAGCCAAAAGCAATTTGACATGCGCATCTGGCATGCGCTGCGCCAGCTCGATCCCTCGCGCACCGTGTGGGCGGAGAGCGAGAGTAAAAAAGTGGGCAATGTGAGCATTCCTGATCAGCTCATGCAAACGATGCGAGCAAGCCCCTGTGCGCGAGTGGAGTTACCCATCGAAGAGCGTGTGGCGCTGCTGCTGGAAGACTACGATTTCTTCGTGAAAGATCCTGATTTTTTCTGCAAACGACTGGATGTGTTGCGCGATTTGCGCGGCCATGAGCAGATCAACGCATGGCAGCAGATGATTCGCAGTGGTGATATGGCTCAAGTGGTGGCGCAATTGCTAGAAAAGCATTACGACCCAGGCTATTTAAGCTCTACACGGCGTAATTTTCAGCAGTTTGACGCTAGCATTTTGATAGCTGATAGCGCACGTTCTATGTGGGCGGATGACTCCTTTCTTTCAAAAATCAGGCAAGATGGCGAAGCCTGAAAACGAAACAGGAGAAACGGCATGATCCGCAAAATTTGGTTTTCCCTCGCAGCGTTTGTGGGGACTTTGGCCGCCTACATGCTTCTTTGGCCTGTGCCGATTCAGCCTGTGGCTTGGGAAGTCTCTGCCGCGCCGGGCTACAGCGGTGCGCACGCGGTCAACACACGCTTGGCGAATTTGCAAAAAATTGAAGTCGGAACAGAAGTCGGCCCCGAGCATTTGGCCATCGGGCCCGATGGCAAGCTTTATGCCGCGATGGCCAGCGGGAGTATTTTGCGCATGCAACCCGATGGCAGCGCGCAGGAAGTGTTCGTCAACACGCAAGGCCGCGTGCTCGGGTTTGATTATGATACGGCTGGCAATTTGATCGCAGCAGACGCGATGCGCGGCTTGCTTTCCATTGCGCCTGACAAGCAAATCACGGTACTCGCGGATAAGGTCAATGGCGATCCGATTCGCTATGCCAATTCGATTGTCGTGGCCAAGAGCGGCAAGATCTATTTGAGCGATGCCTCCGCGCGCTTCGCGCCGAAAGACGTAGGCGGCACATTTGAAGCCAGCGTGCTAGACATCATCGAGCAATCATCAACGGGGCGCATTCTGGAATACAACCCAGCCACCAAAGCCACGCGCATCGTGGCTCGCGGCTTGAGCTTTGCCAACGGCGTGGCCTTATCCGCCAACGAGCGGCAAATCTTTGTGGCCGAAACCGGCAAATACCGCATCTGGCGCATCGACGTGAACGCCAGCGATCTCGACGTGCGCCAAACCAGCGGCATGAGCGGCGCCACCCACATCGTGCTGCCCAATTTGCCCGGCTACCCAGACAACCTCATGCGCGGCCTGCCAACCGCAGACGGCAAACCCAAGCTCTGGGTCGGCTTGGTCAAACCGCGCAGCGCAGTGGTGGATGGCATGGCCGAAAAACCCTTCCTGCGTAGCATGACGCTGCGCCTGCCCCGCCTCCTTTGGCCCATCCCCCCGCGCTACGGCCACGTGATTGCCTTCACGGAAGACGGCACGATTGTGCAAGACCTGCAAGACCCGACGGGCGCTTATCCTGAGACGACAAGTGTGTTGGAGACGAAAGAGCGGCTGTTTGTGCAGAGTTTGCATGCACCGTTAATTGGGTGGATGAAACGGCCCTGAAATACATGCTATATACTCATGCCATATAGCTTTTCAGATCCACTCTAGGAACTCACCATGTCTGTCGCTTCAGTCTTCGTCAACAACCGCACACAAGCCGTGCGCCTGCCTGCCGACATGCGCCTGCCCGAAGACATCAAAAGGGTGCTCGTGCGAGCTGTAGGGCGTGAGCGAATCATTGCGCCATTGGATGGGTCTTGGGACAGTTTCTTTTTAAGTTCGCCCGTGGCTAGTGATGATTTCATGACTGAGCGTGCCAGCCAAGTGCAAAGCGAGCGCGAAGGCTTCTGATGCTGAAATATCTGCTCGATACCAACATCGTCATCTACGTCATCAAACGCAGACCGCTCGAAGTACTGGAAATCTTCAACCGCCATGCGGGGCAAATGGCGATTTCCTCGATCACCTTGGCGGAATTGATCCACGGTGCAGAAAAAAGCAGCATGATCGATAAAAATCTGCGCGTAGTGGAAGATTTCACGAGCCGACTCGAAGTGTTGCCCTACGCCGCAAAAGCTGCGCAACACTACGGCAACATTCGCGCCGTGTTAGAAAAAGCGGAGCAACCCATTGGCGTGAATGATCTGCATATCGCTGCGCATGCGCGAAGCGAAGGCTTGGTGCTCGTGACCAATAATTTGGGCGAGTTCAACAAGGTGGCTGCGCTACAAATGGAGAATTGGGTGGCTTGAAGCCTCAGCCCAGCGCAGCAATCACGTCCTTCGGCGCCTGCACCAACTCAATCAGCACACCCTCACCCGCAATTGGAAACTCCTCGCTCGCCTTGGGATGCAGAAAAGTAATGTCGTAGCCCGCCGCGCCTTTGCGGATGCCGCCGGGCGCGAAGCGGACACCTTGCTTTGTGAGCCATTCGACGGCCAATGGCAGATCATCCACCCAGAGGCCGACATGGTTGAGCGGTGTGGTGTGAACGGCTGGTTTTTTGTCAATATCAAGCGGTTGCATGAGATCGACTTCGACTGCATGCACGCCGCTGCCGATAGAGCAGATATCTTCATCGACGTTTTCTCGTTCGCTCACGAAGGTGGATTTGACTTGCAGGCCGAGCATATCGACCCACAGCTTTTGTAGGCGTTTTTTATCTGTACCGCCGATGGCGATTTGCTGAATGCCTAGGATGCGGAAAGGGCGATTCATAGTTACTCCTGAATTAATAGCAAACTAAACTCGTTATATAACGGGTAGCGGCCTAAAACGCTTAAAAATTTGAACTCAGAGGCTCTTCAAAGCCTTTGCACACCTGCGTCATGCATCTGCGTCCACGCAGCGCCAAGTGAGCCATTCAAATCAATCGCGCGGCAAGCGGCTTCATGCACGGTCACAGTGAAACCAGCGGCGCGTGCATCAAGCGCAGTCCACGCGACGCAGAAATCGGTGGCCAAGCCACACACATGCACTTCGATCAAACCGCGCGCTTGCAGATAGGCTGCCAAGCCTGTTGACGTAATACGGTCGGCCTCTTGGAAAGAAGAATAGCTGTCCACCCCCGCATGGAAGCCTTTGCGAATGACGAGCTGCGCATGGGGAACATTCAAATCGGCGTGCAACGCAGCATCATGCGTGCCCTGCACGCAATGGTCTGGCCACAGCACCTGATCGCCATAAGGCATCTTCATCAGGTCGTAAGGATTTCTTCCTGCGCGGCTCGATGCAAACGAGGCGTGGCCCGCTGGATGCCAGTCTTGCGTCAGCACCACGTTAGCAAACCTTTGTGCGAGCATATTGATCACTGGCACGATCTCATCGCCGCGCGGCACTGGCAGGCCCCCGCCGGTCATGAAACCGTTTTGTACATCGACAACGATCAGTACAGCCTTGGAATTCATATGATTTGAACCTTTGATTTGAGTGAATTCAACCTGAGCGTTAATGCGAATTCAAACTGAGCGTTTACGCGAATTCAACAATCGGCTGATCCACACTCAGCGATTCGCCCTTCGCCGCCAGCACCTTGCCCACCACGCCATCTGCTGTAGCGAATAACACATTCTCCATCTTCATGGCTTCAATCACTGCCACTCGTTCACCCGCTTGCACCTTCTGGCCAACGGTCACAGCCACATCCACCAGCAACCCAGGCATCGGCGAGAGCACAAATTTGCTCATATCTGGTGCCTGCTTGTGCGGCATGAGTTTGTGTAACTCAGCAGCTCGCGGAGCGAGCACCAGCGCATCGATCTGTGTGCCGTTGTGCAAGACGCGATAGGCCAGCGGGTTACGGCGGGTGCCGCGCTCGACTTGCGCTGTGAACGGCTGGCCATTGATCGTGCCTTGAATGGCAATATCATTGAGTCTTGATTTGCTATTAATTTCATAGCTAGTCGCGCCTATTCTCAGCCGGGCAAAACCCAATTTTCCTTGAATTTCCTCCACGTGAACAGGAGTGTACGTATGCTGGCCTTCTGCATCCAGTGTGATCACCACGTAATCACTCTCCAGCTTCACTTCATAGCCCACGAGCTGCCCGCTGATGCCCGCGGCGCGCTCATGCGTCTTGCGGCGCACGAATGCGGCGATAGCTTTGAGCACATCGGGATCGTCATGCGGCACGTCTTCACTCGAAAAGCCTTTGCTGTAGTTCTCAGCAATGAAGCCGGTATTGAAATCACCGCTCACAAACTTCGGATGCGCTAGCAGCGCCGCCTGAAACGGAATATTGCTCTGCACACCGCGAATCACGAAGGCATTCAACGCTTCGCGCATTTTGGTAATCGCGTCAGTGCGGCTTTGACCATGCACGATTAGCTTAGCAATCATCGAGTCGTAATACATCGGAATCTCGCCGCCATCTTGCACACCCGTGTCCACACGCACGCCTTGCAAATCTTGCGTATTGCCCTGCCACATGCTCTGCTGTGGCGGTGAGAAGCGCACGAGCCGCCCCGTAGAAGGCAGAAAATTGCGAAACGGATCTTCCGCATTGATCCGGCATTCCATCGCCCAGCCATTGCGCTGCACATCCTTTTGCGCAAGCGGCAGCTTCTCGCCCGCTGCCACGCGAATCATTAGCTCCACCAGATCCAGCCCCGTGATGCATTCCGTCACCGGATGCTCCACCTGCAAGCGCGTATTCATCTCAAGAAAATAAAAGTCCTGGTCTTTGCCAACGACGAATTCCACCGTGCCCGCGCTTTGATAATTAACAGCTTTAGCCAAAGCTACGGCTTGCTCACCCATCGCCTTGCGCGTCGCCTCGCTGATGAAAGGTGAAGGCGCTTCTTCAATCACCTTCTGATGCCGCCGCTGAATCGAGCATTCACGCTCGTTCAAATAAATCACATTGCCATGGCCGTCGCCAATCAACTGAATCTCTATATGCCTCGGCTCCTGCACAAATTTTTCAATGAACACGCGGTCATCGCCGAAGCTATTGCGCGCTTCGTTGCGGCAACTCGTAAATCCTTCAAAAGCTTCTTTGTCGTTAAACGCCACTCGCAGCCCTTTGCCACCGCCGCCCGCACTCGCTTTGATCATCACCGGATAGCCGATGCCTTTAGCGATTTCTACAGCGCGCTCTGACGTTTCAATTGCATCATTCACACCCGGAATGCAATTGACACCCGCAGCGCTCGCCAGCTTCTTCGATTCAATTTTGTCGCCCATCGCAGCAATCGAGCCATGCTTAGGGCCAATAAAAATAATGCCCTCTTCTTCCACCCGCTTGGCAAAGCTCGCGTTCTCCGACAAAAAACCATAGCCTGGATGCACAGCCTGTGCTCCCGTCTGCTTGCAAGCGGCAATAATCTTGTCTGCAAGCAAATACGATTCACGCGAGGGGGCGGCGCCAATGTGCAGCGCCTCATCAGCCACCTGCACATGCCGCGCCTCTTTGTCCGCGTCAGAGTAAACCGCCACGGTAGCGATACCCATTTTCTTGGCTGTAGCCATCACACGGCAAGCAATTTCGCCACGGTTTGCGATTAAGATTTTTGTGAACATCATTTTTCCTTAACAGGAGGAGTCGAATAGTGAGCTGCAGGCTTGTGCGGCTTCAGATCGCCAATTTGTTGTTGCAGAGTTGTGACTTGCTGTTGCAAAGCTTCGATGCGGCTCAAAAGCAATTGAATCGCCTCGTCGCGCGCCGTACCGCGCTCACGCTGTTCGTCCCAGAGCGTGGCATCTGGCCTTAGCACATTCACCTGAGACTCCTTAACACCGCGCTGCGCAAGCGCTTGAATGGTCCGCTCCTTGAGCGCTGCTTCATCGACCACGCCCACCACAACCAGATTGATGCGACGCTTCTCAACTTGAATCTCACGCTGCACCACAGACCGCTCAGCCTGCATCAGCTCCTTAACAGCGGCCGATGCTGCAGCACGAAAATACTCATATTGCGCAAATCGATAGCCGAGCCAAACACTGGGTAGCAACACTGCCAACAAACAAGCCGTAATCACCCACCGATGAAACTTCACCGTGCTTTCGCTCAACTCCGCGATGCGCGGCAAACGCAGCGCCCGGCCCACCACGAGCGTGGCGCTAGCAATGAACACACTGTTGATGATAAACAAATAGGCGGCACCGGCTGCCATATCCCAGCGCTGATGCGCAATCCCAAATCCCACGGTGCACAGCGGAGGCATCAACGCTGTAGCAATCGCTACGCCGGGTGCAATATTCGTAAACGAGCGTCGCGTCGCGGCCACCATGCCCGCAGCGCCGCCAAATGCCGCAATCAACACGTCCCATAGGTTGGGCGTGGTTCGCGCCACGAGCTCCGTGCCGGGCTCGGCGAGCGGGCTTAAGCTGAAGTAAACGATGGACGTGAGCAAGCTAACCAAGGTGAAGCCGAGCAAAGTAGCTGCGCTGGAGCGCATTAGGCTCAGATCCGAAACCACAGCGCCGTAGCCAATGCCGACGATCGGCCCCATCAAGGGAGAGATCAGCATCGCACCTATGATCACCGCTGTCGAGTTCACGTTCAGCCCGACGGAGGCAATCAAAATCGCGAAGAACAACACCCAAAGATTCGTGCCGCCTGCTCGGGCACCAGCCCGCAGCGCCAGATCAATATCCTGCGCACTGGCTTGATCCTGCTTTAAATCAAACCGTTTGGTGATCGATGCTATTGCTTTCATGCTGAAATCACAATGGAATATTCCCGTGCTTACGCCACGGATTCTCCAGCTTCTTATCCTTGAGCATGGTCAAAGAACGGCAAATGCGTTTGCGTGTTTCATGCGGCA
>JANMDE010000569.1:0-5145 GCA_031376105.1 Variovorax sp.
ATGGGTCAAGGCGGCTTTGCGCTCTTGTAGGCTGAGCATGCGCTCCTCAATCGTGCCGCTTGCCACCAGCTTGTAGACGAAGACTTGGGCGGTTTGACCAATGCGGTGGGCGCGATCGGTGGCTTGGTTTTCTACCGCCGGATTCCACCAAGGGTCGTAGTGGATCACGGTGTCCGCCTGCGGCAAATTCAGGCCCACGCCGCCGGCTTTCAAGCTAATGAGAAAGAGCGGCACTTGGCCAGAGGTGAATTGATCAATGATCTCGTCGCGTTTTCTGGATTGCCCGGTGAGCTTGACCCATTGGATCTTGCGCTTGGCCAGCTCTTCTTCAATTAGTTCCAGCATCGAGGTGAATTGAGAAAACAGCAGTACTTTGCGGCCTTCGGCCAGCATCTCGGGCAGCAGCTCCATCAGCAACTCCAGCTTGGCCGATTGCTTGACTTTTCTGGCCGCGTCCGTGGGCACCAAGCGCGGATCGCAACAGACTTGGCGCAGCTTCAATAGGGCATCGAGCACCTGGATTTGTGAGCGCGCCAAGCCTTTGTTACTCAACGCGTCGCGCACCGATTTCTCGGTGGCCAAGCGGATGGTTTCATACAGATCGGCTTGCTTGCCCTCCAGCGACACCATGCTGAGCGTTTCAATTTTGTCGGGCAGATCACTCAGCACTTCTTTTTTGGTGCGACGCAATATAAACGGTGTCACTCTGCGGCTGAGGGCAGCTAGCAACTCCGTATCGCCATACTTTTCAATTGGTGTGCGATACAACGCTTTAAAGCGCCGTGCGCTGCCCAAGAAACCGGGCATCAGGAAGTGAAACAAGCTCCACAGCTCTCCCAAATGATTTTCCATCGGCGTGCCTGAGAGGCAAAGGCGTTGGCCAGCGGGCAGTTCATAGGCCACTTGCGCTGCATCGGTGTGGGCATTCTTGATGTTTTGCGCTTCATCGAGCACCACGATGGCCCATTTTTGCGCCATCCAACGCTCCTTGTCGCGCGGCAGCAAAGAATACGGCGATAGCACGATATCAGCTTGTCCAATGTCTTGCGCAGCTTCGTGGCGGCGACTGCCGTGCAGCAGCAGCACGCGCAGGCTCGGTGTGAATTTAGCCGCTTCGCGCTGCCAGTTACCCAAGAGGCTCACGGGTGCAATGATGAGTGCGGGATGCGTGAGCCGGCCAGACTCTTTCTCCAGCATGATGTGCGCCAAAGTTTGAACGGTTTTGCCCAAGCCCATGTCATCGGCCAACACGCCTGCTAAGCCTTGCTCACGCAAAAACTGCAACCAGCTTAAGCCTTGCAACTGATAAGGCCGCAGCTCGGCGCGCAAGCCTTGAGGCAGCAAAACAGTCTGCAAAGCATTGGCGCCGCCCTTAAGCTGCGCTAACAATTTCTTGAGAGCATGTGCGCCATCCCACACCGCGCCTTCGCCCAAAGCCGCAGAGAGCCGCATGGCTTCTAGGCGCGACAAACGCAAACTGTCGCCCTTGATCTCTTGCATGCCGTCGACCAACTCCAGCAAGGCTGACAACCAAGGCTTGAGCGGTTCGGTGGGCAGGCGCAACCAAGCGCCCGCATGGGGGACATACATGCTCTCTGGCAATTGCAACTCAGCGCCTTCACTCAATTGGCGCTTGAGCAGCTTGATTTGCTCAATCAGGTCGGGCAGCACGGGAAGAATATTGATGCGTTGGCCTTGCACCTCAATGCCCAAGGAGAGGTCAAACCATGGCGAGTTGTCAGCTGCAGCGCTCTCGGCCAGTACGTCATCACCCTGCGATGCCAGATGAGCTGGAGATGCTCCAGGGGGCGCATCGTTTTCGCCGCGCATGGCAAAGTGCAAAGTATCTGCGCGCCTGACCCAATGGAGCAGTTGTTCGGGCAAGGTGACTGTAAAGCCAGCCTCTTGAAAAGCTTGAAAAGACGTATCCACCCAGCGCACCCAAGGCATTTGGTTTTGCGAGCTGTGTTGCGGCAAATAAAATTGGCCGCCCACATCGCCCTGCAGTTGCTGCGCATGCAAAAAACCGATGGCGCGCGTTTCAGCATCCAAATCACGGTGCAGCAAGACGCGCTCGGGGGCAGTGATGTTGCCTTCAGAATCGGCACGAGCGGCGCTATCGATTAGCACCGGATTGCCCATGCGATGGGAGAAATGGCGCACACCGTCGTAATCAAATTGCAGGTTTAGCATCAGAGCGCCAAAGCGCGCTTGTTGCTCATCAATCACTTGCTCCACTGCCAAATGCCATTTGGGCTGCACGCCGCGAATTTCTTTGGGCGGTTTGGCAAACGGCGGCATCGGTAAACCGGCCAAATGCCGAAGCAACGCCAGCTCATGGAGTTGCCAGGCACTTTGCGCTATCGGTGGGCTTTGAAGCAAAGCGAGCAGGCGCGGCATGGCCATTTGTGCGCTGCTGACACCGCCCACCTCTTGGTTGGCGAGATCCACGTACAAGGCGGGATTGTTTTCATAAATGCGCGGGGCGCTGCCTTCTTTGCCCTGCAGCGGCATCGTCTGGGCATAGAGTTGCCAAAACACATCGGTTTGGTGGGGCGCTTTGTGTTCTCGCCAATGCCAGCTGATCTCGCGCATAGCCGCCAGTTTCAACGGCAGGCCTATGATTTTGCCATCTTCGCTCCAAAACAAACGCCCACTTTCATGCATCAGGCGCAAAGCCAATTGCCCCATATCGCCTTCGATGCAGGCTTGGGTGACCATGTTGTAGTTGTAGTAGCTGGCGCTGCGCCCCAAGGCTTGAATGATCTTGACGATCTGGGCATCGGCAGCAGGCAGGTCATGAAAGTCAAGGTGGTTGACGGATTTGATTTTCCCCCAGCCCCCACGGATCAGTTCGCGTGATTGGCCATAGCTGATCCAGAGTTGGCTTTGCAATTTTTGTTTGCGCTCTTGCAACAAGTAGACCAGCTTGTCTTGGCCCGAGCCTGCGGGCATCTGCTCGGCTTCGCCGCCATCGGCAGGCGCTACGATAGCGTCGGTATCTTCATCTGCCGAGAATAGATCTAACCAGTTTTGAATATCGCGCTCATTGCGTGCGAGCTCGGTGGGCTTGCCTGTGAAGGCATCCTTTCCGCCAAGGTGCGGGGGTAATTTGGGGAAGGGAATTTTAGGAGCAGTGTTGTGTATGGTGCTTGGCGCCACGACTCCCCCGCTGCGGTAGGCCGTTTTGAGCATCAAGGCACCGGCATGCTTGCAACGATGACCGACGGGGCAACTGCATTTTGAGCGCCAGCTGCTGATCTCGCCCCAAGGCGTGATTTCAGCATCGATCTCTACAAAATAGCGCTCCCGTCCGCTGCTTTGGACGTGGGCGCTGAGTTGCCAATCTTGGCTGCTGCTTTGGCTCACGCTGTAATCGTCGCTCACTTTTTGCAGCACATAGACCTCACGAGCGCGCTCGTAGGTGGCGTATCCCAGTTGCTTTTGCAAGCTTTGCAAATCGAGGGTAAATTTCACGCCATCAGCCATGCGGACCGACGCACCTCAAACGCTGGCAGCCAATGGGGCTTTGAACGCTTCTAAAGTGTCGTGTGCCTGCTGGTCTGCATGGTAGCTTGAGCGCACCATGGCACCCACGGCCGCATGCTTAAAGCCCATTTTGTAGGCTTCGCTTTCAAACATTTTGAAAACATCAGGATGCACATAGCGCTTGACTGGCAGGTGGGACATTGAAGGGGCGAGGTATTGGCCGATGGTCAGCATGTCGATGTTGTGCTCACGCATGTCGCGCATGACTTGCAGAATCTCTTCATCCGTCTCGCCCAGACCAACCATGATGCCGCTCTTGGTGGGCACATTGGGATGTAGGGCTTTGAATTTCTTGAGCAGATTCAAGCTGAAGGCGTAATCAGAGCCGGGGCGGGCTTGTTTGTACAGGCGCGCGGTGGTTTCTAAATTGTGGTTCATCACATCGGGCGGCGCGGCCTTCAAGATCTCGAGGGCGCGATCATCACGCCCCCTGAAATCGGGCACGAGCACTTCGATGGTGGTTTGCGGGGACAGTTCGCGGATTTTGCGGATGCATTCCACAAAGTGGCCAGCGCCGCCATCGCGCAGATCATCACGGTCGACGCTGGTGATTACCACGTATTTGAGCTTCAAAGCGGCGATGGTTTTGGCCAAATTGAGCGGCTCGTCCAGATCGAGTGGATCAGGCCGGCCATGACCCACATCGCAAAACGGGCAGCGGCGGGTGCATTTGTCGCCCATGATCATGAAGGTGGCTGTACCTTTGCCGAAACATTCGCCGATGTTGGGGCATGAAGCCTCTTCGCAGACGGTGTGCAGCTTGTGCTCCCGCAGTATTTGCTTGATTTCATAGAAGCGCGTGGATGGCGAGCCAGCTTTGACGCGAATCCAATCGGGTTTTTTGAGTAACTCGCCTTGCTCCACTTTGATCGGGATACGGGAAAGCTTGGCGGCAGCTTTTTGCTTGGCTGAGGCGTTGTAAGACTCTTGAGATTGCGCCTCGCGGACGACTTCGATAGTGCTCATACGGGCATTTTACGCGGCCTAGGGTTTTCCCGTTAAGCAAAGGGTTGTGATGTTGCAAGAAAAGAGGAACACAGAAAACGCAGAAATTACACAGAATTGCCGACAAGAAAACCAAAAAAGGATTGGTTTTTTCTGCGTTTTCTGTGTTCCTGACTTCTTGTATTGCTGTCTTTGTCGCCTTAAGTCGGCATCAAACGGTCAATCTCTTGCTGCATCGCCTGCGTGAGCTGGGCGTAGAGTTTGAGTTTGTCGGCGGTATCGCGCAGACGCTGTGCGATGCGCAGGGAGATCGACATCATGAATTTCGCGCCAACGGCGGGGTGTTCGTTGATGAGCTTTTCAAGGGACATGCGGGAAAAAATGGCAGCGCGCACGACTGTGGTGGCCGTGCATGTGGCCGATCGCGGCTCGCCGTCCACAATGCCCATCTCGCCCAGCAAGCTGCCCGAGCCGAGCACGGCGGTGGTCACGGGCGTGATGCGGCTGACCACAATACTTTCTACGGTGACTTCGCCGTCGAGCACGAGGATCATGTAATCGGTGTTGTTGCTGTCGCCTTCTTGGATGAAGACGGTGCCTTCGGGGAACAGGCGCGGGCTCATGTAACTGACCACAATGCGGGCTTCATCC